>NZ_JBFBEZ010000036.1:0-83335 GCF_040701725.1 Streptomyces sp. NPDC093109 | reverse complement strand
CCAGAGTTCATCAGGAACCAGACGCTTCGACAGATCAGCACCCACGACAGACATCATGCCGTACGAACCCTCAAGCCACGTGAGACACCCTCTAAAAAGTTTTTTTCCAGCCTTGGCGATTTTGTCGACTAGTTTGTCTATGGCTCGGTTTACTGGGCGGGAGACTTTTTGGAAGGCTTGGCGAACTCTGTTGGACAGGCCGCCTATTCCCAGTAGCGAGGCCAGCAGGCCCAGGAGTAGCGGGATGCTGGTGGCCAGAGCCGTTTCTATGGTTTTGGGGACGCCTGCTGCGCCGCCGTTGGCTACTGCTATGACCGCGTCCAGGCAGGCGTTGACGAATTCGAAGATTTGGGCGCCCTGGGTGACGATGAAGGTGACCAGGTCGATGATTCCCTTGACCGCTCGGACGAAAGCCGATGCCGGAGTGAGGAGGGAGAGGATCCAGGTGATGCCGGCTATGAGGACCGTGGGGATCAAGTAGGACTTCAGGTCGTCCAGGATGGTTTTCTTGAGGTCGCCCGTTTCCTCTTTTATTTCGTTTACCGCTCCTGCTGGGCCCTCTCGTGCCAGCGCTCCCGCTACCGGGACCGATTGTTCGACCTTCGTCATCGCCTTTTCCGGGACGCCCTTGCGGACTACTCGGGCGCGGATGTTGTCCCAGGTCAGGCCCAGGAGGGAGGCGATGAGCTGGATGATGCCCTTGAGGTCGAACTTGGCCGGGATCGCCAGGCCCGTGCTGACCGCTGTGCCCAGCAGCCAGGAGACCAGGCCCTTTTGGAGGTGGTCGGGGATGTTGGTGATGAAGAGGTTCAGGCCGGCGCCGAGGGCTGAGACCAGGTTCTTCAGGAAGCCGATCGGGTCCTTGATGATCTTGGCTATGGCGCTCGCCGCTTTTGCCAGTACGCCCATGAGCATGTTTTTCAGCTCAAGGATCGTCTGGATCACTCCCACTACCGCGTCCATGACCGCCGCGATGATTCCCTTGTTCTCCTCCTCCAGTTTCTTGATTTCCTCGTCTACCGAGTTCAGTGCCTCCGTGTATTTTTGGGCAAGGTCCTGCACCAGTTGCGTTGACTTGTCGTTGACCTCTGATTCGAGATCGTCGAACTTTCCTGCGAAGTCCGCTGCCGCCGCCTCACCGAACTGCTTCAGGTCCGCCGGGAGTTTGGCCACCTCGGTCTGTAGTTCGTTCCGGCCGGCGGTAATGCGTGCCTTGGCCCGGCCCAGTTCCGCGCCGATCATGTCGGCGATCGTCGAGATCACCGTCTGCATCTGATCGACGTACAGCTCACGGGACTTATGGAAGATGTTCAGGCCCTCCTGCGGGAGGCCCTTGAACTTGTCCTTGACCCAGCGGCCCTTGCCCACGAGGCCCGAGTAGCGTTTGTCCTTGTACTCCTTCATCCGGCGCTTGTGATCCGCCGTGAAGTTTTCGCGTGCCCGTTTCTCGCCCTCGGTGAACTGCCGGTCCACCTTGCCGTCCAGGTCGTTCAGGATCTTCTCGACGTCCTTCTGTGTCGTGTCGAAGAC
Source organism: Streptomyces sp. NPDC093109 (assembly GCF_040701725.1). NCBI lineage: Bacteria > Bacillati > Actinomycetota > Actinomycetes > Kitasatosporales > Streptomycetaceae > Streptomyces > Streptomyces sp. NPDC093109. The sequence continues at coordinate 81,805 of NZ_JBFBEZ010000036.1, read as the reverse complement.
CTTCTGGAGCTTGGACGTGACCTGTTCGCGCTTCTTCTCGTCCGCCGACTTCGTCTCGCCTTTTCCGGAGTCGACGCTCTTGCCCGCCACGTTGCGGTCCGCCGTCATCGCCGCCATGGCCTGCGCGCCGGACGCGGCGGCGCCCGCCTTGGCCGTGGCCAGTTGTCTGGCTTCGGCGGCGCGGCCTGCGGTGGGGGCCTGGGCGGTGTTCTGTTCGCCTTTTTTCTTCACCCCCAGGGCTTCGTCGAAGGCGGGTTCGTTGCCTCGGGCCAGTTGGTCCTCGGTGACCTCGGCGTCGGCCATCTCCTGGTCGACCTGCTGGTTGCCCTCGCGGAAGTCCAGCACCGCGCCCGGCTGCCGCGCCGGGACCGCGTCCGACGCGTTCGGCGCTCCCGGGTTGGCCGGGGCCTGGTCCGGGGTCATCGGGGTGACCTGTTTTTCCGTGGCCTCCGAGGTGTCCGGTGCGGCCGTGGTGGCGGTCTCGATGGCGTCGGCGGAGGACTCCTTGCCGTCCTGGACCTTGCCGTCGACCGCGTTCTTGATGTTGTCGGCCTTGCCGGAGTCGGCGAACTTGTCCGCGTCGTCGAGGTTCTTGGGCGCCTGCGCCTCGATCGCCTCGTTGACCGCCCCGACGAACGCCGCCTTGTTGAACTCGCCCGGCTTCGCGTCGTTCATCTTCTCGGCGTTCGCCGTCTTGCCCTGTGCCTCTCTGTCGTCCGGCGGGGCAACTGCCGCGGCCTGGGCCTCCCTCGACTCCGTTGCCGCCGGCCTGTGCTGCTTCAGCGTCTGCTTCTTCGCCGCTACGTCCTGCTGGACCCTCCGGAAACCCGGCGCCTGCGCTGGCGGCGGCTTCACCACCTCCGCGTACCGCTGCGCCACCAGCCTCGACACCGCCGCGTTCCCGGCTCTGGTCTGGAGGCGTTGTACGGTCCGTACGCTCAGGCCCCGGGTGGTGGAGGGGGACGCTGAATCCGCTACGGAATCCGCTACGGAATCCGGCGTCGCAGAGCGGGCGGCGGCGGCCGACGCGCGGTCCGTCGCCGCGGAACTCTTCTCCGGAGGCGCCTTCACCCGCGCCCCCGGTCACCGGTCCCCGACATGTCAGTCAGCCTGTGGCGGCGGCTCATCCATGGGGCAGTGTGCGAGGGACTGGGTCCCGGGCAGTTTTCGTTGCCCTATCGCGCAACCCACCGCGCCTGCCTCTTCGGGCACCCGGCTCGGTACGGCAAGGCGGCCGTACGCACGTTCCCGGTGATCTCCCTCGCGGCGAGAATCACCCGTGTTTCCCCGGTCAAGGAGATACTCGTATGCCGTCCTATCTGTCCCCAGGCGTTTACGTTGAGGAAATCCAGTCCGGCTCTCGGCCGATCGAAGGCGTCGGTACATCCGTCGCCGCCTTTGTCGGCTTCGCACAGCGCGGGCCGTTCAACGAGCCCACTCTGATCTCGAACTGGGGGCAGTTCGTCAGCCAGTTCGGCGACTTCGTCGAAGGGACGTATCTCGCTTCGTCCGTCTACGGGTTCTTCGCCAATGGCGGTGGCACCTGCTACGTCATCCGTATCGGCGCGGACGCGGTTGTCCGCGGTGAGCTCGCTCCCGGGCCCGCCGCCGCGCTCGGGCCGTACCTCGTCCGTACCCTCCCCGGCGTAACGGGTGACATCACCGTCGAGGTGACCGACCCCCAGGCCGAGGATCCCCCGCAGGATGTGTTCACCCTGCTGGTCTCCGAGGGCGGGGAGGTGCTGGAGACGTACGACGCGGTCTCCACCAAGCGCAGCAAGGACAACGTCGTCGCGCAGGTCACGAGTCGGTCCCGGCTGATCGCGATCGAGGAGACCGGCCGCGGCGCCGCGCCCGCCCGGCCAACGGCGCAGACCCTGACACTCGAACCCGCCGCCGCCGGCACAGACTCCGAGGCCGAGGTCGGCGTCGCCGGGCCGCTCTCCGCCGAGGCGTACGTGGGCGATCCCGACCGGCGCACCGGGCTCGGCGCGCTGGAGGCCATCGACGAGGTCACCATGGTCGCCGTACCCGACCTGATGAGCGCCTACGAACACGGCGGTCTTGACCTGGAGTCGGTGCTGTCGGTGCAGCAGAGCGTCATCAGCCACTGCGAGCTGATGGGCGACCGGATCGCGATCCTGGATCCGCCGCCCGGTATGAGTCCGCAGCAGATCAGGGGCTGGCGGACGGACACGGCCGGCTTCGACTCGAAGTTCGCGACGCTCTACTACCCGTGGCTCAAGGTCTTCGACCCGGCGGCCGGCCGCAACACCTTCGTACCGCCGAGCGGTCATGTCGCCGGGGTGTGGGCCCGTAACGACGCCACGCGCGGAGTGCACAAGGCGCCGGCGAACGAGGTCGTACGGGGCGCGGTGGCCCTCCAGACCCAGCTGACCAAGAACGAGCACGACCTCCTCAACCCCATCGGCCTGAACTGCATCCGCGCTTTTCCCGGTCGCGGAATCCGTATTTGGGGTGCCCGGACCCTGGCGGCCGATCCGTCATGGCGGTACCTGAATGTGCGACGGCTCTTCAATTACCTGGAGGAGTCCATTCTGAACGGGACTCAATGGGTGGTCTTCGAGCCGAACGACGACGCGTTGTGGGCCCGTATCCGGCGCACGGTCTCGGCCTTTCTGGTCAACGAGTGGCGCAGGGGCGCGCTGTTCGGGCTGACACCGGACGAGGCGTTCTACGTCAAGTGCGACCGCGAGACGAATCCGCCCGAGATCATCGACGCCGGTCAGGTCATCTGCGAGATCGGGGTGGCCCCGGTGAAACCGGCCGAGTTCGTGGTGTTCCGGCTGTCGCAGCTGACCGGCGGGATGGGCGCGGTCGACGAGTAGGGAAGAGGAAGAAGAGGAAAGGGAAGAAGAAGGGAAGAGGGGAAACCTTAACCGTTACGCGCGTATTGGAGGCTCGTCGTGCCACTTCCCGATCTCGACAGTTCCGTCGGACACTCCTTCGGCCTGGAATTCGACAGCGTCGTCATCAAGCAGATCACCGAGGTGAGTGGTCTGAAGATGGAACAGGATGTCATCGAGCTGAAGCAGAACACCACCGACGGGAAGTACGCCGTCAAGAAACTCCCGGGGCGTCCGAAGGCCGGGGAGGTCACGGTCAGCCGCGGCCTGACCGAGGACAACAGCTTCGAGCGGTGGATCAAGGACTCCCGGTTCGGCCGGATGGCCGACGCCCGGCGCAACGGCGCGATCATCGTGTACGACTACGAGGGCGTCGCGATCAAGCGCTACAAGCTGATCAACGCCTGGCCGAAGTCCCTGGAGATCGGCACGCTGAAGGCGGGCGACACCTCCGTGCTCACGGAGAAGCTGTCGATCACCTACGAGAGCATGGAAGTCGACTGATGCGACGCGTGCTGTCCGCCTCGGCCTCGGCGCCCGCCTCCGACTCCGCGCCCGACTCGCCCGCCGCTTCTGTTCCCACCGCGAGCCTGCGGACCGCGTTCCCCTTCGAGCTGCCGCGCGGCTACGTGGACGACTCCGGCACCGTGCACCGTACGGGCGTGATGCGGCTCGCCACCGCGCGCGACGAGCTGGTCCCACTGCGGGACGACCGGGTACGGGAGAACTCCGCGTACCTCTCCGTCGTCCTCATCGCCCGCGTGGTCACCAGGCTCGGCACCGTCGATGACGTCCATCCGGGCGTCATCGAGGATCTGTTCGCCTCCGACCTGGCCTTTCTTCAGGACTTCTACCGTCGGATCAACTCCGAGGGGCACACCAGGGCCGCCGTCACCTGCCCGTCCTGCCAGGAGAACTTCGCCGTGGACCTCGCGGGCGGCGGTAGCGGGGCCGGGACCGGGACCGGCGGGGGTGGTCGCCCGGGGGAATCGTGACGTACGCGGCCGACCTGCTCCATGAGGAGGTCGCGTACCTCGCCTACCACTTCCACTGGCCGCTCGACCAGCTGCTCGATCTGGAACACGCCGACCGGCGGCGGTACATCGCGGAGATCGCCCGGCTCACCGGCACCGGACGCTGAACCGACCGCGGGAAATGAACTGACTGAGGGAATAGAGGGGGCGAGGGGCTCATGGGACTGCTGTCCTGGCTGCGGGGTGACCGGGGAGATACGACGGCACCGGCCGCCGAACCCGTTGCCCCGCCGCGCGCGCCTCACGACGGCTGGCGTGAACTCCCGCCCGTCCAGCGTGTCTTGGGCGCGCCGGAGCTGGTCACCGACCCGAGCGGTTTCGAGTCCTCGCTGAGCAGTCGGCAGGACACCACCCTGTCCTCTCCGCTCGGCCACCTGGTCAGCCCGGACGCACCCGCCGGACTGGTGCACGGGCTCACCACAAGCCGTACGGAGGAACCCGAGAAGCCGGAACGGGCCGTCGGGACCGGGGTCATCGCCTCCTGGCCCAGTGCCGTGCCGCTTCAGCGCAGTACGGTCGCCCAGGTGACGGTGCCGGAATCGGGGGCAGGTTCCCGGTCGCGTTCGGAACCGGAATCGGGGCCGGTCCCGGCGTCCATGGTGTCCGCCTCGGCCGCGCCGCTCGAACTGCCGGTACGCCAGCTGCTGACCGAGCGCCCCGTCGAGCCGGTCCTGCCCACCACCGTGCCGGCCGCCACCGCCCCCGACGAACCGGCGCCGCCGCCGTCCCCTCTCCCCGTACGGAACGATCCGCCGCCCGTCCAGCGCTCCGCCGCCACCCGCCCGCCGGGGCTCGGGGCCCCGCTCGCCGGGCTGCCGCCCACGGCCCAGCGCCGGATCGCCGCCCGTCTGCCGGGGCCGATCACCGAGGTGGAGTCCGCGCCCGGCCCCACCGCCAACACCGTCGATGCCGTCAACGCCGCCGACGTCGCCGGTACGGACGCCCCGCCCGCGCCCCTGCTCGGCGACGTACCACCCCTCGTAACGCCCCCTGTACCGCACGTATCCCGCATACGGCAGGAGCCCCACGCACCGAAGCCATCGGAACCGCGTCCGCCCGCGTACGAACCGACGCCCGCCGTCGCCCCCGTACCCCTTCAGCGCCTCGACGTCCCCGGCACTCAGCACAGCACCCCGCAGACAGCGTCCGGTCCGGTGGCGCCGCTCATCGCGCAGCGGGCGGTACCCCTCTTCGTCACCGGGCCGGACGCGCCCATCGGCCGGCCGAGCCACCAGTCCGCCACACCCGCCACACCCGTCCGCTGGGACAACCCCGGACCGCTCAGGTCCGCACCCACCACCGTCCAGCGCTCGTACGAGGTCACCGCGGCGCCCTCCTCACCGTCCCTCCGGCGCCGGCGGCCCGGCAGTCCCGGCACGGACGCCGGTTCCGTCGCGGTCGCGGCAGGGGTGGCGCAGCGGATGGCCGACGGCAGCGTGGTGTTCGGTGGCACCGCCGCCCCGAGCGCCTCGTCCTCCCCCGCCCCGACCAACATCCTGCCCAGCGCGTACGGAAGCCCGAGTTTCCCCGTCGTCCAGCGGGAAGCGGAGTTCAGTGAGCCCCCGCCCCCGCTGCCCGCTCCCAGCTACGAGGCGGAGCTTCCGGAGCCCGCTCCCGAACCCGAACCCGAATCCGGCCCCGGGCCCGGCAACGGCTCAGCCACCGACTCCGAGTTCCCCGGACCGCCCCCCTCAACCGCCACCGCGGCCCCCGCCGTCACCGATGAACTCGTACGCGCCCTCTACCCGCCCCTCAGCCGCCTCTTCAAAGCTGATCTGCGGCTCGAACGCGAACGCGCCGGCTTTCTCATCAACACCAGGCACTGAAAGCAGCACGAGCACCGAGAGGTAGGTACGTCCCATGCCATCCGCCGACCACGACGACCCCGCCGTCAGCGTCTCCTTCGTCGTCACCATCGACGACATCGAACTCGGCTCGTTCAACACCTGCGACGGCCTCGGCTGCGAAGTGGTCCTCGAAGCCCGGGAGGAGGGCGGGAACAACGGCCACGTCTGGCAGTTGCCCACCCGGCTCAAGTACGCGAACGTGAAGCTCTCCCGGCCCCTCACCAGGGAGACCGAGAAGGTCGCCCAGTGGTTCGCGAGCATGACGACCGGCTTCAGCCGCAAGACCGCCCGCATCGAGGCGCGTACGGGCGACGGCCGCAAGGTCGCCCAGTGGGGGCTGCTGGAGGTGGTGCCGGTGCGCTGGACCGGGCCTTCGTTCACCCCAGAGTCGCCCAAGGTCGCCGTCGAGACCATCGAGATCGCCCATCACGGCTATGTGATGGAGGGCTGAACCGACGATGAGCGGTCCCATCGCCTTCAGCGCCGCCGGTTCGCCCGGCGCCTCCGGTACGGGTGCCGCCGGCTCCCGGGCGGCCGGTTCGGCCAGGCCCAAGCTGGAACACGCGTATCTGGAGCTGCGTACCCCGCCCGCCGGCGGCGGTCTGATGCCCGGCGGGCCGTGCGGCCGTATCGACTTCCAGTTCAATCCGAAGGAGCTGAGCCTGACCAAGGCGGCTTCCTGGAAGCGCACACCGGCCAAGGGGGCGAAGAGCTCGGGGCCGCCGGAGTACCAGGGGCCACAGCCCAGCAAGCTCACGGTCGAGATGTTCTTCGACGCGAGCGACACGCAGGACAGCAGTGTGGTGACCTCGGTGGAGAAGCTGTTCGCCTGCTGTGTGCCGACCAACGAGACGCGCCAGCAGCAGCGTTCGTCGCCGCCCTGGGTGATCTTCCACTGGGGCGGGCTGACCGGCTTTCCCGGCTATGTCAGCCAAGTGCAGGCGAAGTACACGCTCTTCACGACCTCCGGAGTGCCGATCAGGGCGCTGTGCCAGGTGACGATGGAGGAGATCAGCGGCGAGACCCCGGGCCAGAACCCGACCTCGGGCGCGCTGGCGGCGCGGCGCGTGCACCGGGTGCGGGCAGGCGATTCGTTGCAGGGTCTCGCGCACCGCGAGTACGGGGATCCGGCCGCGTGGCGGGTGATCGCCGAGGCGAACGGGATCGACGACCCGATGCGGCTGGCGCACGGGCGGGAGCTGCTGCTGCCCGCGCTGGACGAGCTGGAACGGCTGAAGGACCAGCGGGGCCAGCGGGGCCAGCAGGACCGGCGGGTTCAGCAGGCTCAGCGGACCCAGCAGGCACAGCCGGCCGTTCAGCGGCGACCCGCCCCGCAGCACACCCATCAGCGGCGTTCCGCTCCGATACGGCCGAGGTGAGCGCCCATGGCCCAGCAGAGTGTCGCGAAGTCGCTGGTGGTCGAGTTCGGTGGCAGCCCGCTGCCGCCCGCCCTCGCCAACACCCTCGTCGAGGGCTACGTGGACGACAGCCGTACGCTCCCCGATCTCTTCGTGCTCCGCTTCCGCGACCCGAGCAGGGTGCTGCTGGAGCGGACCGGCCTCAAGATCGGCGCCGAGGTCCGGCTCCTCGCGCAGGCCGGCGGCGGTGGCCCGGCCGCCACACCGCTGCTGACCGGGGTGGTCACCGCGCTGGAGGTGGAGATCGACGACACCGGCACCTTCACGGTCGTACGCGGACTCGACGAGTCGCACCGGCTCTTCCGGGGCCGCCGGATCGCCGGCTACCAGAACATGACGCTCTCCGACATCTGTGCCCAGGTCGCGCAGCGGGCGGGGCTGCGGCCCGGCACGGTCGACGTGGCCGGTCCCGTACTCGCCCATGTCGCCCAGCCCAACATCACCGACTGGGAGTTCGTGCGCGGGCTGGCCGAGGACGCGGGCGCGCAGGCGTACGTGCTCGACGGGCAGCTCCACATCACCCGGCCCACCGAGGCGAGCGGCGCGCCCGACGGTTCGGCGCGGGCGGAGCAGAACCCGCTGGTGCTGGAGATGGGGAGCAATCTGATCCGGTGCCGGGCGGGGGTGTCCGCCGCCGAGCAGGTGTCGGAGGTCGAGGTACGGGGCTGGGACGTGGCGGCCAAGCAGCCGCTGGTGGGCCGGGCGCCGGCCGGGCATTCGGCGACGCTGGACCTGGGGGTGACGCCGGCCGAGGTGTCGGCGCCGTTCGGGGAGGCGAGTTTCGTGGTCACGGACGCCTCGTACGGCACCCAGGCGGAGGTGGACCGGGCGGCGAAGGCGGTGGCGGAGCGGATCTCGGGGTCCTTCGCGGAGCTGGAGGCGGTGATCAGGGGGAACCCGGAGGTGCGGGCGGGCAGCGCGGTCGCGCTCAACGCCGTCGGCGCGCCCTTCGAGGGCCGCTATACGGTCACGTCGTCGCGGCACGTGTTCGACGCGGTGCGCGGCTACGAGACGTGGATCACGGTCTCGGGCCAGCAGGAGCGCTCCTTGTTCGGGCTGACGGGCGGGGGCGGTGGCGCGGGCGGGGGCGCGGGGACGGCGGGCGGCTCGGGGGCGTCGGCCGGCGGGAGCTGCGCCGGGCTGGTCAACGGGACGGTGACGGACACCCAGGATCCGGAGGGTCTTGGCCGGGTGAAGGTGCGTTTCCCGTGGCTGTCGGACGAGTACGCGAGCGACTGGGCGCGTACGGCGCAGTCCGGGGGTACGGGCGGCGGCGACGCGTTCATCCCCGAGGTGGGCGACGAGGTGCTGGTCGGTTTCGAGCAGGGGCATCTGGACCGGCCGTATGTCCTGGCCGGTCTCTACAACGGCCAGGACAAGCCGGCGCAGGGCGGCGGCGGGTCGGGAGGTACGGCCGCTTCCGGGGGCGCCTCCGGAGGCGGCTCCGAAGGTGGTGAGCTGGTCGATCCAACCACCGGGGCGGTCAACCGGCGGGCCTTCGCGTCCAGGAGCGGCAATCAGCTGGAGCTGCTGGACGCGGCGAACGGCCCGCAGGGCGTACGGCTGGTCACCGGCGACGGCAAGCTGAGGATCGACCTGGACCGCCGGGGCACCACCGTGGTCATCCACAGTGACGGGAGTGTGGAGATCGAGGCCGGGCAGCAGGTGTCGATCACGGCGGGGCGCGGCGTGACGCTGGACGCGGGGCAGGGGGTGCTCGAACTCAGCGGCGATTCGGTGAAGTTGACGGCCAGGACCGGGGTGCAGGTGGACGGCGGTACGGGCCGGCTGCGGCTGGCCACGGGCGGCGCGCTGGATGTCCAGGGCAGCCAGGTCGCGGTCAACGGCACCTCACGCACCGAGATCAAGGGCGGCACCACCTGCTCCATCAACGCACCCCTGGTCAAGATCAACTAGTCCGTAAGGCAAGCCAGTTCGCGAGGCACGCCAGTTCGCGAGGCAAGCCAGTCCGTGAGGCACGTCGGAAGGAGTACGGACCCATGTCGGCAGCCGCACGCGTCGGCGACCCCACCGGCCACCCGGGCACGGTCGGCCCGCCCGGGGTGAACTCGGTGCTCATCGGCGGCAGACCGGCCGCCACGGTCGGCACCCCGCACCACTGCGCCGCACCGCCCCCGGCCGTGCACCCGCCGTCGGCGATCGTCGGCCCCGGCAGCGCGACGGTGCTGATCGGGGGCGCCCGCGCGGCCCGTACCGGCGACCGGGCGGGCTGCGGATCGCCCGTCGTGTCCGGCTGCGCGAGCGTACAGATCGGGGGGTGAGGGGCCGGCATGGGAGAGCAGTTCATCGGCGCGGGCTGGGCCTTTCCGCCGCATACGGACGCCACCGGCTCCATCGCCCTCGTCGGCGGGGAGCGCGCGCTGGAGGAGTCGATCCGGCTGATCCTCGCGACCTCGCCCGGCGAGCGGCCCATGCGGCCGGAGTTCGGCTGCGCCGTCAACGACTACGTGTTCGCCCCGGCCGACGCGGGGACGGCGGGGCAGCTCGCGTACGAGGTACGGCTGGCGCTGGAGCGCTGGGAGCCCCGGATCGAGGTGGCCGAGGTGACGGTCCGGTTCGACGAGGCGGACAACGGCGTGCTGTACATCGACATCGCCTACTCGGTGCGCGGCTCCAACGACCCCCGGAATCTCGTATTCCCGTTCTATGTGATCCCGCAGCACGAGGAGGACGGCGCGTGACGCTTCCCAGCCCCGATCTGGACGACCGCCGCTTCCAGGGCCTGGTCGACGAGGCCAAGCGCCTGGTCCAGCAGCGCTGCCCGGAGTGGACGGACCACAATGTCTCCGACCCCGGGGTGACGCTGATCGAGGCGTTCGCGACCATGGTCGACCAGCTCGTCTACCGGCTGAACCGGGTGCCGGAGAAGAACTATCTGGCCTTTCTCGACCTCATCGGCGTACGGCTGTATCCGCCGACCGCGGCCCGTACCGAGGTCACCTTCCGGCTCTCCGCGCCCCGGCCCGAGCCGGTCCGGGTGCGGGCGGGCACCGAGGTCGCCACGGTCCGTACCGAGACCGAGGAGGCGGTGGTCTTCACCACGAGCCGGGATCTGACGGTCCTGCCGTGCGGGTACGAGCGCCTCGCGACCCGGTCCGCGGCGGGCGACGCGTCCGACCGGTCCGAGGAGCTGGCGCTCGGCCGGGACGTGCCCTGCTTCGGCGCCACGCCCACGCCAGGCGACGCGCTCTACGTCGGACTGTCCCGTGCCGTACCCGCGGGCGTGGTCGTGCTGCGGCTCGACTGCCGGATCGAGGGCGTGGGCGTGGACCCGCGGCGCCCGCCGCTGCTCTGGGAGGCGTTCGACGGCACGGAGTGGCGGGCCTGCGAGATCGAGAAGGACGACACGGGCGGCTTCAACAAGTCCGGCGAGCTGATCCTGCACCTGCCCCTGACCCACACGGCGTCCCAGGTGGTGCGGCGCTCGGCCGGGTGGCTGCGCTGCCGGCTGCTGGCGGCCGAGCCCGACCAGCCGCGCTATGTCGCCTCGCCGACCGTGCGCCGTATCACCGCCTTCACGATCGGCGGCACGGTCGAGGCAGCGCACGCGGAGACGGTACGGGAGGAGATCCTCGGCGCGGCCGAGGGCGTGCCGGGGCAGAGCTTCCTGCTCGCGCGGCCCCCGGTGGTGCCGGGGGACTTCGTGGTCGAGGTGGCGGACGTCGAGGCGCGCTCGGGCTGGACGGACTGGACGCGGGTCGACGACTTCGCGCACTCGGGCCCGGACGACCGGCACATCACGCTCGACCCCAACTCCGGCCGGGTGGACTTCGGTCCGGCCGTCCGGGAGCGGGACGGCGGACTGCGGTACTACGGCGCGGTCCCCCGCAAGGGCAGTCCCGTACGGGTACGGAGCTACCGCACCGGCGGCGGCCGGCGCGGGAACGTGGCCCGGGGCGCGCTGCGCGTGCTGCGCGGTTCGCTGCCGTTCGTGGCGCGGGTGGAGAACCGGCGGGCGGCGCTGGGCGGGGTGGACGGCGAGACGGTGGAGAGCGCGCGGGTGCGCGGGCCCATGACGCTGCGGACGCTGCACCGGGCCGTCGTCCCGCACGACTACGAGCTGCTGGCCCGCGAGGTCGCCCCGGACGCGGCGCGCGTGTACTGCGTACCTGCGGGCCGGGACGCGGACACCGGCGGGGTGCGGCTGCTGGTCGTACCCGCCGGGAGCGGTGACGAGCAGGGCCGGATCGGCTTCGAGGAGCTGACCCCGCCGCCGGACACGATGGAGCAGATCCGGGCCCATCTGGAGGAGCGCAGGCCGATCGGCGCGCGGCTGATGGTGGAGCCGCCGTTCTACCAGGGGGTGACGGTCGTCGCCCAGGTGCAGGCGCGCCGGGGCGCGGTGCCCGAGCGGCTGCGCGAGGAGGCGCTGGCCGCGCTGTACGGCTACTTCAATCCCCTGACGGGCGGCCCGGACGGACAGGGCTGGCCGTTCGGGCGGCCCATCCAGTCGGGCGAGGCGTTCGCGGTGCTCCAGCGGGTCGCGGACGTGGACCTGGTGGAGGACGTACGGCTGTACCCGGCTGACCCGACGACCGGCCGGCGGGGCGAGGCGACCACCAGGATCACCCTCGACCGGCACGCGCTGGCCTTCAGTTTCGAGCACCAGCTGCGGATCCGGGAGGCATGAGCGATGCGCGGAACCGTACCCGGGCTGGCCTCGCCGCATCCGCTGGTCGAGCTGCTGCCCGCGCTCTATCTGGAGCAGGACTTCATCGGGCGCTTCCTGTCGGCGCTGGACGATGTGCTGGCCCCGGTCCAGCTGACCCTCGACAACCTGCCCGCCCATCTGGACCCGCGCAGCGCGCCGGAGGACTTCCTCGACTGGGTGGCCCAGTGGGTGGCGGTGGAGCCGCGCCGGGACGAACCGGTCGCCCGGCGCCGGGCGGCGGTCACCGAGGCGGTCTCCCAGCACAGCCGCCGGGGCACGCGCGGGGGGCTGTCGGACGCGGTCACCCGGCTGACCGGGACCGTCCCGGAGATCGCGGAGAGCGGCGGCTCGGCGTGGTCCCCGACTCCGGGCACCGACCTGCCGGGCGACGAACGGGCCCGGGTGGTCGTACGGTTGCGGGTCGCCGATCCGGAGCGGGTGGACCGGGTCGGGGTGGAGGAGCTGATCGAGGGCGAGATCCCGGCGCACATCGGCTACGCCCTGGAGATCCTGCCGCACACCGCTGACGGCGCGTCGGGTATGTCGGGTACGTCGGGCACCTCGGGAGAGACCCCGTGAACTGCCCGGAGTGCGGCCACCGCAACGCGCCTGGCGCGGCGTTCTGCGCGTCCTGCTCGGCGTTCCTGGACTGGACGGACCCGGGCGCGGACGCGGACGCGGGCAGCGGTGCGAGTACGGCCGCACCGGCTCCCCGGCCCGCCGCCGGCCCCGTACCGGACTCGGGCGGAGAGCCGGGCCCCGGCCCCGGGCGAGACCGGGGCGCTGGTACCGGTCCCGGCCCGGGTCCTGGCCCGGGTGCGGGTGCGGCTCCTGAGCCGGGTCCTGATACCGCGTCAAGGTCCGGTACGAATCCGGGCCCAGCCCCGGCTCGGCCCCCGCTTCCGCCCTCACCCCCAGCCCCCACCGGACCCACCGAACCGACCGGAACGACCGGAACGACCGGCCCCCGCCGTCCCGGCGACCGGTTGGACGTCCCCGTGCCAGGACCCGCCGAGGAGCCCGACGCACCGGACCCGCCCGTCGCCGTCCCCCGCGGCGGGGCCGCCGGGCCCACCGTCCGCTGTCCCAACTGCCGTACGGAGAACGCTCCTGAGCGCACGCTCTGTGTGCGCTGCGGGCTGCTGCTGGATCCCGGCCCGCCGCCGGACGTACCGCTGCCGTGGTGGCGGCGGATCTGGCGCCGGCGCCGGCGCGGGCGGGTGCTGCCGGTCGCCGGTACCCGCCCCAAGGGGCGGCTGTGGCGCCGGCCGGGGCTGGCCGTGCCGATCACGCTCGCGGTGCTGGCGGGCGCGTTCTGGTTCGGGCGCCCCTATCTGCCCGAGGCGTGGAACTTCACCCGCGACAGCACCGGCACACCCGACGAGCTGCGCCCCAGCGACATCCGCGCGTCCAGCTCCCTGGCGGACCATCCGCCGGATATGGCGATCGACACGTACACCAACCGCTTCTGGGTACCGGCCGAGGCGGGGCCGGGGATCGGTGAGTTCCTGGAGGCCGACTTCGAGCGGCCCGTACGGGTGACGCGGCTGGTGGTGTTCTCCGGGCGGTCGGCGAAGGAGGACGAGTTCCTCGCGCAGTCCCGGCCGTCCGCCCTGACCGTGACGCTGCGCTCCGCCGACGGGGACTCCACCGAGAAGCGGATCACGCTCAAGGACCGTCCTGGCCAGCAGACCTTCGAGGTACGGGGCTCGGACGTCGTCCGGGTGCGGCTCGCGATAGCCGATGTCTACGGCGCGGGTCCCGGGCGGCGGCCCGCCATCGCCGAGATCGAGTTCTTCGGACGGAATTGACCGTGCGTGTCACATTTCGGGAGTCCGTCGCCGTGGGCCGTGCGTGGCTCTTGGCCCGGGGCTCCCGCTGCCGGAGACTGAACCGATGACACAGCGTGTGGATCTCGCGACCGTGATGGACCGGCTGGCCATCGACGAGGTGGTCACCGGATACGCGGTGGCCGTGGACGACGCCGACTGGCCCGCGTACCGGGCCCTGTTCACGCCGGACGGCCGTGCCGACTACACCGGGGCGGGCGGGATCGAGGGGCCCGCCGCCGAGGTCGGCGACTGGCTGGCCGGCATGCTGCGGCCGTACCGCGTGCGGCAGCATCTGATCGTCAACCGCCGGCTGCGGATCGAGGATCTCGGCGGCTATCCGGGTGACCGGGCGGAGCTGCGGGCCGAGTATCTGAGCCCGCTGCGCGATGACTCGGGCGAGGACCTGGTGTGCGGTGGCGGGTTCACGTTCGGGCTGGTGCGCGGGAACGGCGGGTGGCTGCTGCGTACGGTGGTCGCCCGGGAGAAGTGGCGGCACGCCGCGCGCCACCACCGCTGACCTCCGCTGACCTCCGCTGGCCTCCGCTTCGGGGCTTCCTCGACGGGGAAGGGAGTGCTGGACCGCCCGACGGCCAGGACGAGGAGGCTTCCGTATGCGGTTCCGGTGGTGGCGGGGCGTGGCGGCGGTCGTGGCGGGCGCGCTGCCCGCGCTCTCTTTTCCCGCGCCGTCCCTGTGGTGGTCGGCGTATGCCGCGCTGGTGCCCTGGATGCTGCTCGTACGGACCGCGCCGACCGCCCGCAGGGCCGCGGTGGAGGGCTGGCTCGGCGGGCTGGGCTTCATGGCCGCCGTGCACCACTGGCTGCTGCCGAGCCTGCATGTGTTCCTCGTGGTGCTGGCCGCGCTGCTCGGGCTGCTCTGGGCGCCCTGGGGTGTGCTGGTGCGGTACGCGCTCGGTGGCGCGCCGTCGGTGCGGCGGGCGTGCGTGGCGATGGCCGTGGTGCCTTCGGGGTGGCTGATGGTCGAGCTGGTCAGGTCCTGGGAGGGGCTCGGCGGGCCGTGGGGGCTGCTCGGCGCCGGCCAGTGGGAGGTGTCGCCGGCGCTGCGGCTCGCTTCGGTGGGCGGGGTGTGGCTGGTGAGTCTGCTGGTGGTTGCGGTGAACACGGCGCTGGTGGTGGCGATCGCGGTGGCCGGGGCGAGGCCGGTCGGTGCCGTGTCCCTGGTGCTGTGTGCGGTGGTGGTGGGTGCGGTGGCGGTGTGGCTTCCCCGGCCGGCCGGTGCGGCGTCGGGCACTCCGGACGGGTTACGGATCGCGGTCGTACAGCCGGGTGCGGTGGCGCCGGGGGTGGTCGACGGCGCCGATTCCGTCGAGCGCCGGTTCGCGCGGGGCGAGGCGCTGACCCGGGAGCTGGCCGGTCAGGATCTTTCCCTGGTGGTGTGGGGCGAGAGCAGTGTGGGCGCGGATCTGGCGGCGCGGCCGGATCTGGCGGCGCGCCTCGCGGTGCTGTCCCGGCGTGTCGGCGCCCCGCTGCTGGTCAATGTGGACGCGCGCAGTACGGACGCGGCGGGCCGTGCGGGGGTGTTCAAGCGCGCGGTGCTGGTGGGACCTGAGGGGCCGACGGGCGATACGTACGACAAGATGCGGCTGGTGCCGTTCGGTGAGTACGTACCGGCGCGGGCCGCGCTCGGCTGGGTGACGTCGGTGGGCCGGGCGGCGGGCGAGGACCGGGTGCGGGGCACCGGGCAGGTGGTGATGGTGCTGCCGGGCGAGGGCCGGGGCGGGTTGCGGGTGGGGCCGCTGATCTGTTTCGAGACGGCGTTCCCCGATATGAGCAGACGGCTGGTGCGTGAGGGGGCCCAGGTGCTGGTGGGGCAGTCCTCGACGTCGTCGTTCCAGGGGAGCTGGGCGCCGGAGCAGCATGCCTCGCTGGCGGCGCTGCGGGCGGCGGAGACCGGCCGGCCGATGGTGCACGCGACGCTGACCGGGGTCAGCGCGGTGTTCGGTCCTGACGGGCGGCGGGTGGGCGGGGTGATCGGTACGGACCGTTCGGCCGCGGCGGTGTTCGACGTTCCGCCGGGCCGGGGCACGACCGCGTACGTACGGTTCGGCGACTGGGCGGTGCACGGTGCGCTCGCCGTGCTGGTGGCGCTCTGCGCGGTGGAGGGCGGGCGTGCTCTCAGGCGGCGGCCTGGTCCTGGGCCGCTCGTACCACCCGCTCGCAGAGCTCGTGCGTCCGCAGGGCGTCGCGCGCGCTGAGGCGCTTTCCGGCCCGTACGGCGTCGAGGAAGGCCAGGACGCACTGCTCGACGCCGCGTTGACGGGCCACCGGGACCCAGTCGCCGCGCCGCCGGACGCTCGGCTGGCCCTTGTGGTCGATGATCGTGGCGAGGTTGTGGACCGCGCGCTTGGTGTCCTGGCCGGAGACTTCGAGGATCTCCTCGGCGGAGCCGCTCATCCGGTTCATCGTGCCGATGGCGGTGAAGCCGTCGCCGGAGAGCTGGAGCACGATGTGGTGCAGCAGCCCGTCCCGGATCCGGGCCCGTACGTCGGTGTGTTCGACGGGGCCCGGGAGCAGGAAGCGCAGGGTGTCCACGACATGGATGAAGTCGTCCAGGACGAGGGTGCGCGGGTCCTCGGGCAGGCCGACCCGGTTCTTCTGCATCAGGATCAGATCGCGCGGGTGCTCCAGGCACTGGGCGTAGCCGGGCGCGTGGCGGCGGTTGAAGCCGACGGCGAGGCTGACGCGGCCCTCGTCGGCGAGACGGACGAGGCGCTCGGAGTCGGCGTACTCGTAGGCGATCGGTTTGTCGACGTACGTCGGCACGCCCGCCGCGATGAGCTGGCAGACGATGTCGACGTGGGAGGCGGTCGGCGCGTGCACGAACGCGGCGTCGAGGTCCTCGAAGAGCAGCGATTCGAGGTCGGGGTGGCAGCGCTCGGCGGGGATGCGGTAGGTCTCGGCGATCCGGGTGAGGGTGGCGGGGGTGCGGGTCTGGAGGTGCAGTTCGATGTCGGGGAGTGTGGCGAGTACGGGCAGATACGCCTTCCGCGCGATGTCACCGAGACCGATGCAGCCGACCTTCACGTGTGCCTCCCTGGCCTGTCATGAGCCTATTCGGTCCGCGATCACCATGTGCGTCATGGTGTCCGGCCAGATGTCCGTCATGGTGTCCGGGAAGCATACGGGTGGCCAGGCGGCTGCCAGTCGGCGATCCCCTCCATCGTGCGCAGGACGAGTCCGGGGCCGAGCCGGGAGGCGGCGGCCATGAGGTTGTCGCGTACGGCGACGGCGGCGGGGGCCGAGAAGGAGGAGAGCCGGCCGGCGCTCGCCGCCCGGCGGATGACCATGGTGGTCCGGGGCAGCCGGTCGGCGGAGTACGCGGCGAGGGCCGCCGGGTCGAAGGGGTCCGTACCGCGGCCGGCGTGGTGCGCGAGGACGACGGCGTCCTCGATGGACTGGTTGCCGCCCTGGGCCAGGGTGGGCTGCATGGCGTGGGCGGCGTCGCCGAGGAGGGCGGTCCTGCCGCGGTGGAAGGCGGGCAGCGGCACGTTCATCTCGTACACGTCGTGGCGCAGGACCTGGCCGGACCCGGCCGCCTCGATGACGCGCGGTACGGGGTCGTGCCAGTCCCCGAAGAGCCGCCGCAGTTCGGCCTGTTCGCTGTCGGGGGCGTGGGCGCCGGCGGGGGCCGCGGCGGCGGCGTACGCGTAGACGCGGCCGTCCTTGAGCGGCTGGGTGCCCCAGAGCCGTCCCCGGCCCCAGGTCTCGTGCGGCGCGAAGTCCGCTCCGGCGGGGACGATCACGCGCCAGGTGGTGTAGCCGGCGTAGCGGGGTCCGGGGTGGCCGGGGAAGAGCAGGGCGCGTGCGGCGGAGTGGATGCCGTCGGCGGCGACGACGAGGTCGGCGGTCAGTTCGCCGTCCTCCGTACGGACGGTGGCGGTACGGGCGGGCGCGCCGCCGGTGTCCACGGCGCCGCCCGGGTCCTCGACGCGGGCGGCGGCGCCGGTACGGACCAGCCCGGCCGGGAGCGCGGCGGTGAGGAGGTCGACGAGGGTGGCGCGGTGGACCAGGACGAGGGGCCCGCCGAAGCGTGCGGCGGCGGCCTCGCCGCTCAGCCGGTTGAGCCAGCGGCCCCGGGGGGTGCGGAGCCCGCCGTCGCCCTGCCAGGCGGCGAGGGCGCGGACGCGGTCGCCGAGGCCGAGGACGTCGAGGGCGCGCTGGGCGTTGGGGGCGAGGCCGAGGCCGGCGCCGACGGGGGCGGTGGAAGGGGCGCGTTCGAGGACGGTGACGGCCCAACCGCGCTGGTGCAGGGCCACGGCCGCGGTGAGTCCGCCGATGCCTCCGCCGATGACGACGGCGCGGGACTGGTGCATTGACTTCTCCCTCTCGCTCCACGAGCACGGAAACTACAGGTGTAGTGCACTTCCTCCACCGTACTACAGCCGTAGTGAACGGGATAGATTGGGGCCATGGCTCCTCGCACCACCGGCACCGATCCGGCGTCCCCCTCCTCGCGTCCCTCCCGGGCCGAGCTGATCGCCGACACCGCGCTCACCCTGCTCGCCGAGCGCGGTATGCGCGGACTGACCCATCGCGCCGTCGACGAACGCGCGGGGCTCCCCCAGGGCTCGACGTCCAACTACGCGCGTACCCGGCAGGCGCTGCTCGAAGCGGCGGTCCGGCGGCAGGCGGAGCGCGAGGTGCGGGTACTCACCCCTGCCGAGACGGTCCGCGCCACCGACGGCCGGGCGGCGCCGGCCGACGCTCTGGCGCTCGCCCTGCACCGCTATCTGACCGGCCATCGCGACCTGCTCGTCGCCCGGTACGAGCTGGCCCTGGAGGCCACCCGGCGCCCGGAGCTGCGGGCGTTCTACGACGCGACGGGCGGCCAGTTCCGCGAGCCGCTGGTCGCGATGATGAGGGCGGCCGGTTCCGCCGATCCCGAGCGGCACGCGCACTCGCTGGTGGCCTGGTGCGAGGGGCTGCTGTTCTCCTGCGCGGCGGGCTCGTACCACCACGCCGTACCGTCGCTGGACGAGCTGCGCCGGGGCTTCGCCGAGCTGCTGCGCGGCATGCTCGGCGACGGCGGGGAAGGACGCGACAGCGGCGGATACCCCCTGGCGGGGGCGGCCCCGCGCGGGTGAGGAATGAAGCCATGAATACACCTGAGCGCATCGACCCCTCCACCGTCGCCGGCGAGCGCGAGATGCTGGAGAGCTGGCTGGACTACCACCGCGAGACCCTCGCCCTGAAGTGCGCGGGGCTGGCGGAGAAACAGCTCAAGGAGGCGTCCGTACCGCCGTCGGGGCTGACCCTGATCGGGCTCGTCCGGCACATGGCCGAGGTGGAGCGCTCCTGGTTCCGCAGGACGCTCGCCGACGAGCAGGCCGGACCCATCTATTACACGGACGACGACGTGGACGGGGACTTCCACCACGGCGAGGCCGACACCTGGGACGAGGCGCACACCACCTGGCGGGCGGAGATCGCCCGCGCCCGGGAAGTCGCCGCGCGGCACTCGCTGGACGATCCGGGCGCGGGCCGGCGCGACCGCGTCACGGGTGAGCCGTACAGCCTGCGCTGGATCTATCTCCACATGATCGAGGAGTACGCCCGGCACAACGGCCACGCCGATCTGATCCGCGAGCGCGTCGACGGCGCGACCGGCGAATAGCGACGGCGGACGCCGACAACAGCGGTCGCCGGCAACGGCGGTCACCGGCAACGACGGCCGTCGGCAACAGCGGTCGTCGGCGTCACCCGTCCGACGTCACCCGTCCGGGCCAATCCTGGCCTTTCCGCTTCCCCAACAGTGGACGCGACCAGCAGAGTTGCCCGAATGCACCCAACGAGAAGCGCGGCGATGGTCCTGGTCGGGATGGCGGTCACGGCCGTCTCCGGTTGTGTGGCCGTCGAGCCGCTGTCCACGGTGGGGCCCACACCCCGGACCGAGACGACCAGCGACCGTCATGACCCCGGATCAGGCCCCAGCGCCGCCGGTGAGGTGAGTCCGCCGATCGCGCAGTCACCGGCCAGGGAGGCGCTGGAGGCGGTCACTTCCGCACCGGGCGACACCGCGGCCCCGGCCGGGACACCCGCCTCGCGCGCCTCCGCCGCGGCTCCCCCGGGACCACCCGGGCGGCTGTCCCCCGGTATGCCGTGGGCCACCGGACACCCGCCGCGCGAGCGGTCGGCCCCCCGGTGGCCCACGGCGTACCCGCCGCTGCCGACCACGTCCGGCTCCGGTTCCGTACCGGTCACGGGCGGCCTCTGCGCCCTCGGCACGACGTTCGGCGGCTGGCCGGAGGACAGCCCCCAGGCCCGCGCCTGCCGCACCGTCCAGGGCCACGGCCTCGGTCACTGACCGCGCGAGCGCAGGCTCCGCTCCAGCCGGTCGATACCCGCCCAGACCCCTTGTCCGCATCCCCCGTCCCCCAGCGCGCCCGCCGCCGCCCGCGCCCGGTCCAGATGGTGGCGCGCCGCCCCGGGCCGCTGGAGCTTCGCGTAGTCCGCGGCGAGGTTGAGATGGAGCGCCGGATAGAAGGCGCGCACCGCGGACGCGACCGACGCTCCCCCGTCCGCGTCCCGCGCCGCGCCCGTATCCCCGTATCCGTCCCCCTCCCCGTCCCCGTATCCGTCCCCGTATCCGTCCGCCGCGGTCAGCGCCCGGAGATCCCAGGCCAGTTCGTCCCCCGGATCGTCCTGTGTGTCCGCCATGTAGTGCGCGAGCGTGCAGCGGTGGAGCGCGTCCCCCGTCTCGCCGATCTCCGTCCAGAGCGCACCGAAGCGGTTGCGCGCCTCCTCGCGATCACCGGCGTGGAGGAGCATGACCACCTGCCCGATCCGGGTCATGACGGCGTCCTCCGACGTCTGCTGCCGCTCCATCACTGCCGCCTCCGCTTGCCGTCCAGAAAATCCGACAAACTAGACGCTAACCGCAGCGAAGGACAATCCCTCTCAGGCTCGGTCGGCGAGATCCGGGATACGCCAGTCGATGGGCTCGTGCCCCTGCGCCGCGATCGCCTCGTTGATCTGGCTGAACGGGCGCGAGCCGAAGAACTTCTTCGCGGAGAGCGGCGAGGGATGCGCGCCCTTCACCACCACATGCCGCTCCTCGTCGATCAGCGGCAGCTTCTTCTGCGCGTAGGCGCCCCAGAGGACGAAGACCGCCGGGTCGGGCCGCTCGGCGACGGCGCGGATCACCGCGTCCGTCACCTTCTCCCAGCCCTTGCCCTTGTGCGAGTTCGCCTCGCCCTCGCGGACCGTCAGCACGGCGTTCAGCAGCAGCACCCCCTGCTCGGCCCAGGGCATCAGATAGCCGTTGTCCGGCACCGGGTGGCCCAGCTCCTCCTTCATCTCCTTGTAGATGTTCCGCAGGGAGGGCGGAGTCCTGACGCCGGGGCGCACGGAGAAGCACAGCCCGTGCCCCTGCCCCGCTCCGTGGTACGGGTCCTGGCCGAGGACCAGCACCTTCACCCGGTCGTACGGGGTGGCGTCGAGCGCCGCGAAGACCTCGTCCCGGGGCGGATAGACCGGACCCCTCGCCCGCTCCTCCGCCACGAAGTCGGTCAGCTCCTTGAAGTAGGGCTTCTCCAGCTCCTCGCCGAGGACGCCGCGCCAGGGCTCGGGCAGCATGTCGGTGTAGGTCACGTCAACAACCTCCGGTAAGGGATCACTTGCGAACTGCTCCTGAACCTACCGGGCACCACTGACAATCGCCTCTACCGGCCGTTTTCCGCCCCGCTCTCCGCTCTCCGCTCTCCGCTCTCCGCTCTCCGCTCCCCGCTCCCCGCTCCCCGCTCCCCGCGTCAGCCCACTCCGGCGTTGAGGAAGATCCCGCCGTCGACCACCAGCGTCTGCCCGGTGATCCAGTCCGACTGGTCGGAGGTGAGGAACGCGGCCGCGCCGCCGATGTCCTCGGGCATCCCCAGCCTCCCCAGCGGGTAGGCGGCGGCGGCCTCGGTTTCCCTGCCCTCGTACAGCGCCTGCGCGAACCTCGTCTTGACGACGGCCGGCGCGATCGCGTTGACACGGACGGCCGGGGCGAACTCGTGGGCCAGCTGGAGGGTCAGATTGACCATCGCGGCCTTGCTCATGCCGTACGCGCCGATGAAGGGCGACGCCGAGATCCCGGCGACCGACGCGATGTTCACGATGGCGCCGCCGTTCTCCCGCTGCCAGGCGCGCCAGGTCTGCTGGGCGAAGCCGAGCGCCGAGATGACGTTGGTCTCGTAGACCTTGCGCGCGACGGCCAGGTCCAGCTCGGCCAGCGGGCCGAAAACCGGGTTCGTACCGGCGTTGTTGACGAGGAAGTCGACCCGGCCGAACGTCTCCATGACGCGCTCCACGGCGAACGCCTGGTGCGCCTCGTCATGTGCCTTGCCCGCGACGCCGATGACCCGGTCGGAGCCGAGCCGCTCGACGGCCTCCTTGAGGGCCTCCTCGCCCCGCCCCGTGATGCATACGCGGTCGCCCCGGGCGACGAGCGCCTCGGCGATCCCGTACCCGATGCCCCGGCTCGCGCCCGTCACCAGGGCGACCCGGCCGCTCTCCGGGGTCCGCCGCGGCTGCCGCTCCCGCGCGCTCCGCTCCGTCGCGTCCGTCGCGTCCGTCGCATCCGTCGTGTCCGTCATATCCGTCTCCCCCGTTCTCAGTTGAGCGGTCCGCCGGCGACGTACAGGACCTGGCCGGAGACGAATCCGGCGTCCTCGCCCGTGAAGAAGGCGATGGCGTTCGCGATGTCCTCCGGCTTCCCGACGCGCGCGACCGGGATCTGGGTGGCCGCCGCGGCCTGGAACTCCTCGAAGCCCATGCCGACACGGGCGGCGGTCTGCGCGGTCATGTCGGTGACGATGAAGCCGGGTGCCACCGCGTTGGCGGTGATGCCGAACTTGCCCAGCTCCTTGGCGAGGGTCTTGGTGAAGCCCTGGAGCCCCGCCTTGACGGCCGCGTAGTTGGCCTGGCCCCGGTTGCCGAGCGCGGAGCTGGAGGAGAGGCTGACGATCCGGCCGAAGCCGGCGTCCACCATGTACTTCTGGCATGCCTTCGACATCAGGAACGCGCCCTTGAGGTGCACGTTCACCACGGTGTCCCAGTCGGACTCGCTCATCTTGAAAAGCAGGTTGTCCCGGAGCACGCCCGCGTTGTTCACGAGGACCGTCGGCGCTCCCAGTTCGGCCGCGATCCGGGTGACGGCGGCCGTCACCTGTGCGCTGTCGGAGACGTCGCAGCCGACGGCGAGCGCGGTCCCGCCGGCCGCGGTGATCCTCTCGACGGTGTCCTTGCAGGCGGCCTCGTCGAGGTCGAGTACGGCGACGGCCCGGCCCTCAGCGGCCAGCCGGACCGCGGTGGCGGCGCCAATGCCCCTCGCCGCCCCGGTCACGACAGCCACGCGCTGCTCGGTGGTGGACATCCTGTTTTCTCCTCGCACTGGGGCTCCGCGGGTCTCCCGACCACTGAGCAATCGCGGAGCAACCGCTGAGCAACCGCTTAGTAGGTAGCAGTCGAGACGCTAGAAGCCCCGGCACCCGGTGTCAACGTCCGCGGCACCCGATGGCCGGATCGGCGCGGGAGATCACACGGCCGTGCGTCAGCGCACCAGGAGGTCGAGCAGCCGCTCGGTCTCGGCCCGTGGATCGGCGGTCAGCCCGGTGTGTACGGGACCGGGCTGTACGACGGTCGAGCGCGGCGCGATCAGCCACCGGAACCGCCGGCCGGCGTCGTCGCCCGCCGCCTGCCCGGCCGCGTCGCCGCCGGCGCAGACGCCCTCGACCGCGCGCAGGGCGGCCCGTACCCCCACGATGTCGGCCGTCGGGTCGAGGGCCCTGAGCTTCTGCTCGTCCAGCAGGGTCCTGGCCGCGACATAGGAGTGCGCGCGGCAGTAGACCAGCACTCCGGCGTTGAAACACTCGCCGCGCTCGACGCGCGGCACGACGCGCAGCAGCGCGTACTCGTAGACGTCCCGCCCGCCGCTCATCGGCCGCCGTCCTTCGTGTCGTGCGCCTCTGTACCGTGCGCCTTTGCGTCGTGCGCCTTTGTGCCGTGCGCCTTTGTGCCGCGGGGCACGGGCGTCAGTCGGTCGGCGAGCCAGCCCGGGGCCCGGGACGGGGTGTCCCGGGTGGGCGCGTCCAGGACGACGCGCTCGTGGATGGTCGCGGCGCGCGCGAGCAGCGGTTCCACATACGCCCGGCGCAGCGCGTCGAGCGAGTCGAACCCCGGCTCGTCGATCAGCCACTCGTCGGGCACCTCGGCGGCGATCTCGGTCAGCAACTCCTCGGTGACCAGCGGCGCGAGCCGCGCGGCTGCCGCCGCGACATCAGGACCGAAGGGCGCGAGCGCGTGGTCGGAGGCGTTGTAGGGCTTGGCGGCGGAGGTCTGGGCGCCCGGCCAGTTGTGGTGCCAGATCATGGTGGCGCCGTGGTCGATGAGCCAGAGATCTCCGTGCCAGACCAGCATGTTGGGGTTGCGCCAGGACCGGTCGACGTTGTTGATCACCGCGTCGAACCAGACGACGCGCCCGGCCTCGGCCGGATCCACCTCGTAGGCGAGCGGATCGAAGCCGATCGATCCCGGCAGGAAGTCCATCCCGAGGTTCAGCCCACCGCTCGCCTTGAGCAGTTCCTGCACCTCCTGGTCCGGCTCGGAGAGCCCGATCACCGGATCGAGCCACATCCGCGCCAGCTCCGGCACGCGCAGCCCGAGCCGGCGCGCGAGCTGACCGCAGATCACCTCGGCCACCAGGGTCTTGCGGCCCTGCCCGGCGCCGGTGAACTTCATGACGTACGTACCGAGATCGTCGGCCTCGACGATCCCCGGAAGCGAGCCGCCCTCACGCAGGGGCGTGACATAGCGGGTCGCCGTGACCTCGTTCAACATTTTCCCAGGACATCCATCTCTTCAGCCTTGCAATCCACGGCCAGTTCCGAAGGGGTGCAGCAGCGGGAATCGCCCGCCCGTGACCTTGGGGAGAATCCGGGGAGTCTCGACCGGCATACCCCTCCCCCTTCTTACCCGAGCAGCCCGTCGACGACAGCGCGCCCCTTGCTTCCGGCCTCCGGCATGAAGTGAGCATAGTAACCGAGGGTGATCGCGGGCGAGGAGTGACCGAGGCGTACGGGGCTGCCGCCCACCGCCGGGGTTTCGCCCCCTCCGGCTTCCCCCACGGAAGCTCCGCCTCAACCGGCGGGAACGATTCGACGATCGGTGTCATCCGCGAGGGCGGGCCTGTGGCCAGAGGCAGCCAGGTATCCCGTTCAGTGTGGTGGTGGTGCCGGGTCCAGGGCGTTGCCGACGGTGCAGCCGCCTTCTCCGGGCATCCGCTGGATCCGGGGCGGCGTCCACACCTCGGTGGCGCCGGGGCCCACGCGGGCAAGAAGGCAGTCCTGCGCGTCGAAGCCGTTGCCCTTCACCGACAGGAGAACGCCGACCCGGCCGTCGTCCGCCGTCACCTCGGTACGGATCGCCGGATCCAGATCCAGGGCGGCGAGGGTACGGCGCACCTCGGCCTCGTCCGCCCGGCCGCCCTCCGGAACCCGGGGAAGTTTCGCGCGGAGCTCCTCTGACGGCAGCCGGGGCGGTTCGGGTGGCGGGGCGAAGGTCAGCGGAGGGCCGTCCGGGCAGTCAACGTCACGGGGATCGGCACGCCACTGCGACGTGGGCGACACCCGCACCGCGAAACAGCGCCGCACGGTGACCTCCTCAAGGTCGCGCCATCTGTTGTACGCGGAGGCGGACGTGGCGACGACCACGTCGATACCGTCCCCGTCGTGTGTCGAGGTACCCGTCACCCGCAACACCTCCACCCCGTCGATCCCGGAGGCGGAGCGCCCGACTTCCTCCGCCGTGCGCGGACGCTGCCCGTAGAGCCGCTCGCCCGCCTGCCTGGCCACCTCCCGCGCGGCGTCCGTAGCCACGTCCTCGGAGGACCGCACCACCCCGCAGCCGACGGTGAACAGCAACAGCGGGGCGAGCAGCATCAGTCGGCGCATGTGGTCACCCTTCCGGCGCCGCGCGCGTCGGGCAAGCGCTCCCGCACTCAGGCCAGGATTTTCGTAGCCGGAGATCATCTCGGGGCGAGGGCCGGCCGGTCCACAGCGGGCAGCCTATGACTGTGTTCTGCTGAACTGTCTTAACTGTTAGCGCAGTTGGCGGATGTGCCGGTGGTTTCGGCCGATGTCTCCGGTCCTGTCGTGGTGCTCCGGGCCCGTACCCGGTCCCGTACTCCGGCTGCCGGTTTCCCGCAGGAGCTCCACGTCTGAGGCCCATAGGTGCGATCGGTGTTGATCCATAGGAGGACGGATCCGATCCTGTCGGCGGACATCGTTTGCCGGCGCTCCCGAGCCGGTCACCGCACCCGAGCCGGTCACCGCACCCGCCGTCGGCACCCCGGGCCGTACGCCGGGGGTGTACTCCAACACCAACTACCTGCTTCTCGGCGAACTCCTGGAACGGGTGACCGGCACTACGGCCGAGCGGTACATCACCCGGAACGTCATCGAGCGTGCCGGGCTCCGGGACACCGAATTCCCCGCCGGACCGTACGTTGACGGGCCGCACTCGCAGCTCTACGAGGCGTAGTTCGGCATGATCGACCCACCGCGCGACTACAGCGTCTACGACATGTCATGGGTGGGGCCGTCGGCCTCGCTGATATCAACCGTCGCGGACCTCAACCGTTTCTACGGCATGCTGCTGGCCGGAGAGATCGTCAGCCCGTCGTCGCTGGCGCAGATGCAACGCACTGTTCCGGTCGTCTCCCATGTGTGGCTGAAAAAGGATTTCAACGTCGCGCTCCCGGCCGTGGTGAGGGCACGCCCCCACGAGGCGGTGGTGAAGGTGGCCTCGGTCCCGCCGCAGTCGGCCGAAATGTCGAGTAGGCGGTCCTGGTCGGCTGCACCGCCATTCAGAGCATGACGGGATGCGTGCCCGGACCGGCAGACATACGTTGTCTCCGGATATTTCGGCCCGCGGCCGGGAGGCCAGGTCGCGGACTTCCGCGTTACCGGAGACGGAGAGGCGCACACATGGCGACGTCGAAGCGGATTTCGGTCTGTCTGGTCCAGCAGGGCGTGTGGGACATGCCTCTGGAATCGATGCCGCTCGCATCCGGCTATCTGAAGGCATCGATCCTGGCCGACGCACGGACCCGTGACAAGACCGAGGTGACTATCCGCAATTTCCGCGGAGGCGTCACCCTGATGCAGATGGCGAACGAGCTGTTCGCGGATGGCCCGCCCGACATCCTGGCTTTCTCGGTGCTCGGCTGGAACTTCCGGGAGTTCGGTTCCCTTGCCGAGACGTTCAAACAGGTCAACCCCCAGGGCCTGGTGATTTTCGGCGGCACCCATGTCGCTCACCAGGCGCAGCGTACGTTCGGTCAGTTCCCGGACGTCGACGTGGTCGTCAATGGCGAGGGCGAGCTGGTGATCACGGACCTGGTGGACGCTTACCTGGCAGGGGTGCCGAGGCATGACCTCGCGCGGGTCGCCGGTGTGAGTTTCCGGGATGCTGGTGGGGAGCTGGTGACCACGGTGGCCCGCGGGCGTATCGACAACCTCGATATCATCCCGTCACCGTTCCTGACCGGCGCGCTGCCGCTCACGGACGACGAGGGCCGGTTCCGGTACGACGTAGCGCTCATGGAGACCAACCGGGGATGCCCGTACAAATGCTCCTTCTGCTACTGGGGTGGAGCGGTCGGACAGCGCGTGCAGAGTTTCTCGCGTGAACGCCTGAGAGCGGAGCTGGAGCTCTTCGCGCAGCACAAGGTGCACACCATCGTCCTGTGCGACGCGAATTTCGGCATTCTTCCCGCCGACGCGGAATTCGTCGACGACTTGATCGACCTGCGTGCACAGTACGGATACCCCCGCGCGCTGGAGACATCGTGGGCGAAGAACAAGTCGAGGTTCTTCTACGACATCGTTCGCAAGATGAAGAAGCACGGCATGCGGAGTTCCTTCACCCTCGCACTCCAGACGCTGGACGAAAGCGCCCTGGAGACGATGAACCGCAAGAACATGAAAGTCAACCAGTGGGAGGACCTCGCCAAGTGGCTGAACCAGGAAGGTCTGGACTGCTACGCGGAAATGATCTGGGGCGCACCCGGCGAGACCGTCAATTCCTTCATGGCCGGCTACGACCGGCTCTCCCGGCACGTTTCCCGCATCGCCGTCTACCCACTGCACCTTCTTCCCAACACCGAATACATGGAGAAGAAGTCGCAGTACGGAATCGTGTCGGTGCGCGGCGATACGGACGACTTCGAGTACATCCTCGCCCACAACACGATGACGTTCGCCGACAACCAGATGATGAAACGATTCCTGTTCTGGACGCGTGTCATGGCGGAGAACGTCGTCCTGCGTGGGACCTGGACCGGTATCCGGGAGCTGAGCGACATCACCCAGTCCATGGTCCTCATCAACCTCGACACATGGATTCGCGAGACGGACGACCCCGGCGCCGTGCCCCTGCGGACGTGCGTATCGCAGGCCGGGAACAGCGACGTGGCTTACGGGGACGCGGTCAAGTACCTGTTCGGCGAACCGGCGGCCAAGCAGGTGCTGTCCCGGTGGTGGCGGGAGTCGCTCGGTCCGCTCCTGCCCGCCCACGACGCGGACCTCCTGGAGGAGATCTTCCGCTACGACCTGCTGACCCAGCCGTACTGCCCCCATCCGGCCCCCGGCGGAGAACCCGCATCACTTCCCATCGAGAACATCCACGGCGACCTCTACCTCAAACGTCCCCAAGTCGCACTGTCCTACGACGTTCCGGCGGTCCTCGACGCACTGAGACTCGGAGAGCGTGAAACCGCGATTCAGACCGCCCGCGGCGGCGCGCGCACGGTCGACCTCTATTACCGGGTTGGCGCGGAGAACTTCATCGGATCCACGAACCACGAGCAGATGGTCTACTTCGTCGGCATGACCCGCTCGGAAATCGAGGACGCCGCAAGCAGAGCCGCGTCAGTGGCACAACACACCGCTGCGGATACCGAACCACCCCTTGGCGGGTCCCAGGGCATCTCCCTGCTCCTCAGCGGAAACGGGGGCTGCTCATAAGCCGTCAGCCGATCCGCCCCGTAGCCACTTCACTGGCTGTGAAACACCGATGTCCCCGTCCTACGGCATGTCAGACGCTCCGCCAGCTGCTCAAGTTCCCGCTCGCGGCACTCATACGTCAGATCGAATATCCGGAGGCGTCATATCCCGCTGGGGCCGCCCGCTCCCCCTCCTCGACCGAACCCTGGCCAACAGCTGAGGCTCCGGCTCGGAAGCCAAACCCAGTACATGGTCCGGAGTCCTACGAGGGGGCCTCCGCAAAAATCATTGGCAGCCCACGGGCGGCCACTGCTACTTTCCACGGAGGCCGTGCGAGAGAACGAGGAGGTGGTACCCGTGAACGCGGTATCGACATGGGTGCTCCCCTCCGGGGCCACGGTCGGGCGATAGACAGGTCGTCCGGGAGCGCCGTTCCAGTGCACTCCCGAAAGGCACGACCATGCATTTCACTTCCGAGCAGCGCCTCGACGGCGGCGTCCTCGAACGCGAATTCACCCTCGGTGAGATTCCCGGCATCCTGTGGACGCCTGCATCCGTACCGGCACCGACGCCGCTGATCCTGCTGGGTCACCCTCCCCTCGGGCTGCGCAGGATGTACCCCCGCCTGGTGGACCGGGCCCGGCATTCCGCGGCCGAGGGCTTCGCCACGGCCACCGTCGAGCTCCCCGGAAGCGGCGACCGGCCCCGCTGGCCCGCCGCCGAGCGGGCCCGCGCTGACCTCCGGCGGGCGATGGAGACCGGCGAGCCGGTCACCGACGAGATCATCGACGCCCTCATCCTCCCGCTGGTCGACAAGGCGGTCCCGGAATGGCAGGCCGCCCTGGACGCCCTCCTGTCGCTGCCCGAGATCGGCGGCCCAGTCGGGTACTCGGGGGGAGTGATCTCCATCGGCGTCCGGCTTGCGGTGGTCGAGCCGCGCATCGTGGCCGCCGGCTTCTTCGCCGGGAGTTTCGTTCCTCGCGCCATGTTCGAGGAGGCCCGGCAGGTCACCATTCCGCTGCACGTCCTGCTGCAGTGGGACGACGAAGGGAACGACCGGCAGGCGGCCCTGAACCTGTTCGATGCCTTCGGCTCCAAGGAGAAGTCCCTGCACGCCAACATGGGCGGGCACACCGGCGTCCCGCAGTTCGCCGGGGACGCCGCGGCCAAGTTCTTCACACGGCACCTGAAATGAGACCGGGCCGTCAGGCAGGCCACAGACGGTAGGCACTGGCGGCCAGGAAGCTGCTCATCGAGACAACAGGCCCCGCCTGGGGGCGGGGTGCCATGGACGATGATGTGGCGGACGATCCGGAACGCCTCGCCGAGGAGCACTGTGTCTTCGTCGGGATACTCGTCGTTCTGCCCGTTTCCGGGGATGAAGCCGTCGCTCCAGTCTTCGGCAGGGCAATTGGTGAGGTGGGATGCCGCATTGCTGTGCCGCTTCGGTG
Organism: Streptomyces sp. NPDC093109; assembly: GCF_040701725.1. NCBI lineage: Bacteria > Bacillati > Actinomycetota > Actinomycetes > Kitasatosporales > Streptomycetaceae > Streptomyces > Streptomyces sp. NPDC093109. The sequence continues at coordinate 51,685 of NZ_JBFBEZ010000036.1, read as the reverse complement.
GGCAGTTGAGGGTGGTCTCGCCAGTGTGGTGCGAGCGGGACGAGCAGGGGCGCCGGCTGGTGGTCCGCAACGGCCGCCACCGTACCCGGCAGGTCACCACGGCCGCCGGAGCGGTCGAGGTCAGCGCGCAGCGCGTGAACGACAAGCGCGTCGAGGCGACCACCGGGGAGCGCAAGCGGTTCTCCTCCAAGATCATGGCCCCGTGGTGCCGCAAGCCCCGAAGGTCACCGAGGTCCTGCCGCTGCTCTGCCTGCACGGCCTGTCGGGCGGGGACATCGTGCCCGCGGCGCGGGCGGCCCGGCCGCCGCGCTGGCGGTGGTCTTCGAGCTCACCGAGTCCGCCCGGGCCCGCCGGCGGGCGATCACCGCACCCCGCCTCGTCGCCCTCGTCCGAGCCGGCGCCCGCTTCGGACGGGGCGTCCCGGTCGAACGACCCGCGGCCTGAGCGGCATGAACACCACCACCTGACGCAGGTCGGAAAATGGGTGGCAAGCCCGGCCGGCCCATGGTGAAAAATCGCGGCATGACCAACTTCCTGGAGACCGACCGGCTCGTCCTGCGCGCGTTCACGGCGGCCGACACCGACCACCTGCTCGCCCTGGACAACGACCCCGAGGTCATGCGCTTCATCAACGGTGGCCGTCCCACCAGCCGCCAGGCGATCGAGACGCGGACCCTGCCCCGGCTCCTGCACGAATACCCGTGCTGGGAGAGCCACGGTTACTGGGCCGTGCAGGAGAAGACCACCGGCACCTTCCTGGGCTGGTTCGAGTTCCGGCCGTTGCAGGAGCAGAGCACAGCCGTGGTCGAACTCGGCTACCGGTTGAACCAGGCGGCATGGGGACGCGGTTACGCCACCGAAGGAGCCCGGGCCCTGATCCACAAGGGCTTCACGGACCTGGAAGTCGAGCGGGTCACGGCGAACACGATGGCCGTCAACACCCGTTCCCGTCGCGTCATGGAGAAGTCGGGCCTGTCCCTCGTCCGGAACTTCACCGGGGACTGGCCGGAGGCGATCGAGGGCTCCGAGCAGGGCGAAGTCGAGTACGAACTCACCCGGACCGAGTGGGAACAGACCCGATAGACGTCTCGAAGTGGCGCTTGTTCCTGCTGACTTCTCATTCCTGGGTGCGGTGGCCTCGTAGTACCTGTAGAGCGCTGTTCCCTCCTTGATGGCCTTCTGCCAGGTGCCTTGCCGAGTTTTCCCCGGACGAACATGACCACCTGCGATGTGTGCGCGGGATCCTTGGCCTTCTCCTCGGCGAGCAGAACGGCGGCCACGGAGGCGGTGTCTCCAGCGCCTACGACCCCGATGGCGCCTTGTTTCCCGGCCCTTGCGATATCGGTGGGCAAGGTGGCGTAGTACACACCTCGCCCCAGGTACTCCTCTTCCCCCGCGCATCCGAGCAGGTTGGGCTTGAGGCCCGCGGCGATCAGCACCATTCCCGCGTGGAGGTCGATGGAGTCCTTGCCGTCGCTCCCTCGGACGGTGATCTTGTAGGTCGGGCAGAGGGACGAGTCCTCTGTTCCGGTCTTCCTCGGATCCTCGACCTGCGTGATCCCGGTGGCCCTGTAGCCGGAAAGCCATTCGACCCCGGCCGTGTTGATCTGCCCCACCCAGGTATGTCGCGTAGCTGTTCAACTTCAGGTGTGCCGCCAGCTCACCCGGGTCGAACCCCTTCACTGTGATCGTCTGACCGCCGTCGGGGGGCGTGAGTTCGACGCGGACCGTGTCGGGGTCCCGCTCGTCAACGTGCGTGAATTCCACATGATTGACTTCCAGGAAGCGCTCTACGCGAAGGACCTCCTGCTCGGAGCGCTCTCCGTACACAGTGGCTGTCCAATCCGACATGCTTAGACCGACCGGCACATGGGGGGCGGCGTCACGGGGCCGGGCACGCGCGTCTGCGGCGTTGTCGTCACTCACCAACGCTCCGCGTTGACTCAATCCTCCGCCTTGCAGCCACACGCACCCAGCCCCGCTCCTTCACCCACCCCCCATGTGCCGGTCGGTCTTACTCCTTCTCGAGTGGCGGCAGCGGGGTCCGGGCGCCTCTCCACGCATGCGCCGTTCCTGTGGTCATCGGATCGGCGGGGGTTACCGCACCTGACCCCGACATGCGCGGAACGCGGCGCGCGCGGGCCTGACCGTTGCAGGGTGATCCCCGCCCCCAGGACGCCACCGGACCCTCGCGAACGTGCGAATGCGGCTGCGGGGACCCGCACCTGTGCGGCGATGACCTCCGCTGCCACAGGGTCCGGCCGGTTCACCGGTGTCGGGAGGGGGAGGTGCCATGATCGCCGGTCGTGCCGGCCGTGCTTCGCCCCGCGCACTCGCACAGGTTCACTCGTACGGGTGTAAGCGGCGGGATCCTCCTTGTTTGCGGCTGGTGACGATCCTGCGTGGCTCATTCGGTCAGAACCCGTATGTGAACCGCCGAAACGTCCCCTGTCCGTCACGGCCTCACGGCCGGCGGGGCTGCTTCCTGACGCGCCTCGGAAAAAAGTCGCGGGCCGCTATGTCGATCCGGCCATGTCCCGTTCGACGTCATAGTGTGCGGCGCCTGGCCACACGATGACGCGACAGGATCCGAGGAGGCAACACATGAATCAACTACTGAGAGTCATGAACTTCAACGTCTCGAGTGACGGTATCGGTGCCGGTGAGCACCAGAGCCTTGAGCGGCCGTTCGGCCTCGACAACCCCGAGAGGCTGTTCGCCTGGGCCGGAGCCACGGCGAGCTGGCCCATGCGCACGGATTCCGGCGGGAGCCGGGGCCTCGACGACTACTTCACGCGAGACTTCGCACGCAACATCGGTGCCGAGATCATGGGCCGCAACAAGTTCGGGCCCCAGCGCGGTCCCTGGCCGGACCATGAGTGGCGCGGCTGGTGGGGGGAGGAGCCCCCGTTCCGTACGCCGGTGTTCGTCATGACCCACCACGAGCGTCCGTCGTTCACGCTCTCCGACACCACGTTCCATTTCGTCGACGCCGGCCCGGGCACGGTCCTCGAACGGGCGCGGGAAGCGGCGCAGGGCAAGGACGTCCGACTCGGTGGCGGGGTTACCACCATCCGGCAGTTCCTTGATGCCGACCTCGTCGACACCATGCATGTGGCGGTCTCGCCGGTGAAGCTCGGGGCCGGACTACGGCTGTGGGAGTCCCCTGATGAGCTGCTCGACCGGTTCCACCTGGAGGTCGTGCCCAGCCCGAGCGGCGTGACACACCACCTGTTCTGGCGAAGGTGACGCCAGAGCCCACTCGGGGCCGCTGAAAAGGCCGGCCGGGCAATCGACGGGGATCACCTCAGACCGGCCGTTCAGCTGATTCGCCCTGGTCAAGGGTTCAAAATCGGGTTCTCACGCGGCGCGGGCGAGGCCGAGGCGGGCCAGGTGGCCGACGCGGGTGCGGTCGGAGCGGGTGACCGTTCCACCAGGCAGCGAGGCGGATGGGGTTGAGCGCAACGGGCGGAAGAGACGTGCTCCAGGTGGGTCCTCTGGAGACCGGGGTAGCGGGCACGTCTCATCCCGGTGATCGCGCAACGTGCCTGCCTTGCGATCCACGAACCGTCCCCGGAGAAGCCGCTGATGCCGCCGCTGATCAAACAATGCCGGTCAATCCCTCGATCGCCGTCCGCGCCCACTCCTGCGCCCCTGCCGCAGTGCCCGCCACCACGCCGGTCGCGACCGGGGCCAGCGCTCCCCTGAGGGTGGCGATGGCGCGGCGGAGCCTGCCCGGCTCGGGGGGTTCCGGCTGGGTGATCGTCGCGAGGACCTCTTGGGCCGCCGCATCGGCGTCCTCACGGTCCTGATCGGCGAGCCCTGCCTCGGGCAGTTGCCGCAGCAGCTCGGTGACCAGCTCGGCGAGCTTCTCGAAGCCCGGGGCCACAGCGCTGTTGTTCTGCTGGTTCTGGGTGACCGTGTCGTTGTTCCAGGCGAACTGGCCGCCGGAGACCCCGGCGTTGAACACCGGACCGTCGTAGTTGTTGACGTTCTGTGGCTCGTTCATGTGCCGGCACCGTCCTCGTTGGTCTGCCGCTGGATGGCGTTGTGGTTGTTCCACGCCAGCTGAATGCCGTGGGCGTCGCCGTTGAACACCGGGCCGGCGTAGTTGTTCACGATCGTCGGCGGGCGCTCGACCGGCTTGGCGATCTGCTTGACGACCGGCAGCGACGTGCGGAGGGAGACCAGGTCGACGCGGCCGTTGTCCTGGACGGCCACACCTCGCGTTCCGGTCACGGAACAGTCCACCAGCCGTCCGCCGCACATGTCGTGGAAGCTCGCGCCCGCTGTCGCGCAGTCGGCGAACTCGCTGTTCACGACATCCAGGCGGGCGGAGTCCGTCCCGCAGAGGCCGATGCTCTCCGAGCCGGTCACCGTGAGGTTCCGCGCGACGAGCCTGCCCTTGCCGAACCCGATGGCCCCGCAGGAGCTCACCGCTGTGACGTCACAGTCATGCACGAACAGCTGAGCCTCCTCGCCGACACCGAAGCCCAGCACTCCGCGCTCCGCCGACACGCCTTTCAACGTGACCCGGGACTGGCCGAGGACCTCCACGGCGGACATGTCGAAATCGCGGAACACCGAGTCGGAGATGTCGGCCGTGGTGCCGCCATTGCCCCGGGTCTCCACGTGCGACGGGCAGCGCTCGACACGGACGTGCTCGAACACGGCTCTGGCCTCGTCGTGGACCCGCAGTGCGACGCTCGTCAGGTCCGCCAGCTCGACCCGGGTGAAACGGCCTCTGCCGGCGTCGGTGACGGCTATGCCGACGTTGCCCCGCGAGACACGGCAGCCGTGCACCTCAGGAGCGCCGCCCTTGGTCGAGAACACCGCGATGTTGCCCGCGTCGAAGACCTCGCAGTCCTCGAACCTGCCACGGCCCGAGGTGTGGACGTTGATACCGGTGTCGCGGCACTCGGTGAACACGCAGCCACGCACCACCGGGTCGGCTCCGCTCGCCACCGCGATCCCGTGTTGTGCGTCGGTGACGCGCGTGCTCTCCACGGAGCCTCTCGACTGTGCGATGAACGCGATTCCCTCCGCGTGCACGGCCTTGATCGAGCAGCCGGTCACGGTGAGTTCCGCCTGCGAGTCCGCCATGATGGCCGCTTTTCCGGTGTCGGTCAGCTCGCACCCGGTGACCTGGGCACGCGCACCGCTGACACGCACGCCATGGATCCGGCTGCCCCCGATCCAGCTGTCGCGGACCGAGACCTGAGCACCTTCGATCACCGCCACGGCGTTGTCACCGGCGTCGGTGAAGCGGCACCGTTCGACGAGCCCGACGGACCCGGTGAAAAGGGTCCGGCCGTACAGAATCACGCTGTCCCGCAACGTCACCGAGGTGTTCGGCCTCGCGTGCACACTGACACCGTTGTGCCCCCGGATCTCCGAGCGCTCAAGTGTGAGCGTCCCCGCGTGGCAACCGACGACTTCGGCGTCGCGGCCGATCAGCACAAGGCCGTGGACACGAACCGACCCGAAGGCGTCGAGGACCGCGCCGCGAGGCCGGCTCACCACCACGGAGCCCGGATCGCCGAGCGCGGCCAACTGGACCTCGCCCCGGACCGTGAGCGCCTCCTCGTAGCGGCCGGGCGCGATCTCGACCAGCGCCGCTCTGCCCCGTCGGGCCGCTGCGAAGAGAGCGGACGTGATGTCGGGGTACGCGCGACGACCGCCGTGCGGCGAGACGAGATACCTCGCGACCATTCCCGCCTTCTCCCTCCGGCTGCTCAATGGGAGCCGTCCGTCGATGTTATCCGAGCGGTGGAACGGAGGCGGGCTACGCGGGTGGCCGCCCGCCGTGGCCGCTGGAGTGCCTCGCCGGAGCCGGAGCCGGCGCCGGGTCCGGGTCCGGCTCCGGCTCCGGCTCCAGGAGCCACCCTGTGCGGGTGAAGTAGCCGATATAGGTGGCAAACAGCTCCTCGTCCATCTCCGGACGGTTCACCCCGGAGCCGGCCAGCGCGGCGTCGGTGGCGCTGGGGTCGAAGACGAGGCCGCCCTCCGAGCCCCCGCCGGTCATCTCCTCGGCCAGCGTGCCCAGCAGCGGGAACGCCGCGTTGCCCGCGTCCGCGCCGATCCGGTCCAGCCACTCCCGCGGATCGACCTCGGGCAGCGCGTACCCCTTGGCGCGCAGCCGGCCCAGTACGGTGTCGAGCCGCAGCAGCCGCCCGGCGGCCAGATGGAAGGTGCGGCCCGCCGCCGCAGGCCGCAGGGACAGGGCGACGACGGCGTCGCCGGCGTAGTCCACGGGCACCAGGTCGAACGCGGTGTCCACTCCGGCGGGCGCGGCCTGGGCCTGGATACAGCCCTTGACGATCAGCCACAGGTAGTCACCGCTCTGGCAGGCGCCTGTACGGCTGTGCCCCGCGATCCGCGTCGGCCGGTAGACGGTGGCGGGCAGGGACCGGGCGCGGGCGGCCTCGATCAGCTTCTCGGCCGCCCACTTGCTCTGCGTGTAGCCGTGTTGCAGAGCCTCCGCGGGACCGGTGGGATGCTCAGGACCGATCCGCCCGCCCGCCTGCCCGGTCTCCCCCGCCTGCCCGGCATGCCCCGGCCGCCCCGCGCTGTCCGCGTACACACCGACCGTGGACACATGGTGCACCGGCACGCTGCGGTGCCGGGCCGCCAGGCGCAGTATCTCGGCCGTACCGTCCACCGTGGCGGCCTTGAGCTGCCCGTACGGAGAGGCGAGGTTCACCGCCGCGCCCACGTGGTACACCGCGTCCACGGTGTGCGCCAGCGCGTCGAAGACCTGCTCGGAGAGGCCCAGGCGGGGCCGCGCCAGATCGCCGAGGACGATCGTCAGCCGCCGCTCGTCGCCCTCGTGCCGGATTCCGTAGCCCTCCATGACCCCGCGCAGCCGCGCCGCGGCCCGCTCCTCGTCCTCGCCGCGGACCAGGCAGTGCACCACGGCGCGCGTGCGGTCCAGCAGGGACCGTACGGTGAACGCGCCGAGGAAGCCGGTGGCGCCCGTCAGCAGCACATGAGCGGGATCCTCCGCGACCCGGACCGTCGCGCCGGCCGCCACGATGTCGGCCGGCAGCAGGATCTCCGCGGCCGGGTCGAAGCCGCGGTCCCCGGCGGCGTCCCGTCCGGCCGTCCGGTCGCGGTCTCGGTCTCGGTCTCGGTCTCCGTCTCGGTCGACCAGCGCCGCGAGACCGGCGACCGTCGGTGTCACCGAGAGCGCGCCGAACGGGATCCGCGCCCCCAGTTCCTGACGGAGCCTCAGGATCAGCCGGACCGCCGGCAGGGAGTATCCGCCGAGGGCGAAGAAGTCGTCGTGGACACCGACCCGGCCCGTTCCCAGCACGTCCTGCCAGACGGCGGCGATGATCCTTTCGGTCGGGGTCCCCGGCGCCACGAACAAGTCCGCGGGCTGCCCGCCCACCGCGTCCGGCAGCGGCAGCGCGGCCCGGTCCAGCTTGCCGCTCGCCGTGCGCGGGAACTCCGCCAGCGCCACGCAGACAGCGGGCACCAGATACTCCGGCAGCCGTCGCGCCAGCGCGCGGCGCAGCTCGTCCGGTCGCAGGGCGGATCCGGCGGCCGGAAGGTAGTACGCGATCAGCCGCTTGTGCTCCGAAGCGGCCGGTTCCCGCGCGACCACCGCGGCGTCGGCCACTCCGGGCACGGCCCGTACGGCGGAGGCGACTTCGCCGACCTCCACCCGGTGTCCGCGGATCTTGACCTGGTCGTCCAGGCGGCCCAGCCACTGGATCCGCCCGTCGGCCAGATACCGGGCCAGGTCGCCGGTGCGGTAGAGGCGGGCCCCAGGGAGGAAGGGGTCCTCGATGAACTTCCGCCCGGTCAAAGACGGTTGGCCCAGGTAGCCGTCGGCGAGGGCGTCACCGCCGACGCAGATCTCCCCCACCGCGCCGATGGGGCTGAGCCGCTGGTCCCGGTCCAGCAGCAGGACGTGGGTGCCGTCGACGGGACGGCCGATGGGCGGCAGGTCGGGCCAGGCGTCCGGGTCGTGGCCCAGGCGTTCCGAGGTGACCACATGGGTCTCGGACGGACCGTACTGGTTCTCCAGCACCGCGCCGGGCGCCCACTGCCGGAAGAACTCCCGCAGCGCGGGCGTGGCGTGCAACTGCTCGCCCGCGGTGACGACTTCGCGCAGGCTCCCCGCCGAGCGGCCGGCTGAGCACGCGTACTCGGCGAGCTGCTGGAGCGCGACGAAGGGCAGGAACAGCCGCTCGACGCGCTCGGCGGCCAGCAGGTCGAGGAGGCGGGCCGGGTCGCGCCTCGACTCGTCGTCGGCCATGACCAGAGTGCCGCCGTCGGCCCAGGTGGCGAAGAGCTCCTGGAAGGCCACGTCAAAGCCGAGCGCGGCGAATTGCAGCGTACGGGCGCCGGGTCCGGCCGTGGAGCGGCTCCGCTGCCACGCCAGCAGGTTGGCCAGGGCCCGGTGCGGCATGGCGACGCCCTTGGGGCGGCCGGTGGAGCCGGACGTGTAGATCAGGTAAGCGAGGTCGCCGGGGGCCACGGCGGGCAGGTCGGCCTCGGGCGCGGCCGGGAAGTCGTCGAGGTCGTTGAGGTCGTCGAGGTCGTTGAAGTCGTTGAAGTCGTCCAGGTCGTCCAGGTCGTCCAAGGAGATCGTCTCGACCGTCGCGGGAAGGAGTACGGCCAGATCCCGCTGGACCAGCGCGATCCCGATCCCGCTGTCGGCCGCCATGTCGGCGATCCGGCCGGCGGGATGGGCCGGGTCGATGGGCAGACAGCCGCTGCCGGCCTTGAGCACGCCCAGCACCGCTACGGCCAGCTCCGGACCGCGGCGCAGACAGACACCCACGGGACGCCCGGCGGCACCCCGCGCCACCAGGTGCGCCGCCACGTCGTTCGCCGCCCGGTCCAGCTCCGCGTACGACAGGACGCGGTCCCCGTACACGACCGCCGGAGCACGCGGTGTACGGAGCGCCTGTGCGGCGAAGGCCTCGTGCGCGAGGGGACGCCCGGCCGGGGCGGCCCCGTGGGCCCATGTCCCGAGGATCAGCCGGCGTTCGGCGGCCGGAAGGATGTCCAGTTCGCGGACCGGCCGGTCGGGGTGGGCGACGGCATCGGTCAGCAGGGTACGCAGCCGCTCCGTCAGACGCTGGGCGGTGGCGCGGTCGAAGAGGTCGGTGGAGAACTCCAGGAAGCCGTCGAAGCCGCCGCGCGCCGGCACCAGGTGGAGGAAGACGTCGTACTTGGCCGTACCCGAGTGGATGTAGAGCCGCTCCGCGGTCACGCCCGGCAGGTCCAGTGCCGGGGCCGGGGCGTCGTCCAGGCCGAAGACCACCTGGAAGAGCGGAAAACGGTCCGGGGTGCGCTCCGCCCCCAGCTCGCGGACCAGCCGTGCGTACGGGATGTCGCGATGCGCGACCGCGCCCCACACCCGCTCCTTGGTCCTGGCCGTCAGCCCGGCGAAGGACACGTCGGCCGGTATCCGCTGACGCAGCGGCAGGATGTCGGACAGGCAGGCGATCATCGGTTCGAGGATCTCCTCGTCCCGGTGGGAGACAGGTGTGCCGATCACCACGTCGTCCTGCCCGGAGAGCCGGGAGAGCAGCACGGTCAGCGCCGTGGCCAGGACCGTGAACGGGGTGCTCCTCGTTCTCCGGGCGAGGCCGCGGACGCCGGCGCCGAGTTCGGCGCCGAGGGTGAACTCGACGCGGTCCCCCCGCGCGCCGAGGACCGCGGGCCGGGGCCTGTCCGTGGGGAACGAGGACTCCCCCGGGGCCCCTTGCAGCGTCTCCCGCCAGTACGCCATGGATTCCTCGCGCCCGCCGCGCCCGCCCGCGTCCGTCCGGCGCTGCTCCCGCGCATACGGGCCGAACTGAAGGGGAAGGTCGGGCAGGGGGGACGGCGTACCGTCCAGCGCCGCCCGGTAGAGGGCGCTGAACTCGGTGTCCAGCAGAGCGAAGCACCAGCCGTCGATCACCGCGTGGTGAATCGCCACCACCAGGACGGTGTCGTCCTCGGCCAACTCCAGCAGGGTGGCCCGCAGCAGGGGCGGCCGTACCAGGGAGACCGGCCGGGTGGCCGCCGCCACCATGGCAGCGTGCAGTTGGGACGGCTTCACCCGGCGCACGTCCAACTCGACCTGGGACGGCGGCATCACCGTCTGCCGCGCCCCGCCTCCGTCCCCGTCCCCGCCGCTGCCGCTGCCGCCGCCGTCCGGGCTTTCGGCCTCGGCCAGGGTCAGGCGGCTGCGCAGCGCCTCGTGCCGGGCCACGATCCCGGTGAGTGCGCGCTGAACGGCCGCCGCGTCGATCCGCGCACCGCGCAGCCGGTACGCCCACGATTCCAGATACCGCGAAGGCCCGTCCTGGAGCTGGTCGTTCAGCCAGATCGACTCCTGCTCGAACGACATCGGGTAGTTGCGGGTCGGGGTGGCTGCCGGGAGTCTGACGAGCGTCACGGGGAGAGCGCTTTCTGCTTCGGGAACGAGAGGGATCACTGGAGAGGCCCAGAGGAAGGCGATCGGAGGGGGCCGGTCAGAGCGCGTCGAGAAGGGCGGCGCGGTCGAGCTTGCCGGTGATCGTGGTCGGCAGGGCGACGCGCCGGAGCACCCGGTGGGGCACCAGATGGCCGGGCAGCCGGGCCGCCAGCGCACGTCGTACGGCGGTGGGGGACGGCGTGTCAGGTCCCTTCGCCGTGTAGAACAGCGCCAGCCGCTCGTACCCGCCGCCCGCGGCCGGTACGGGAACCACGGCCGCTTCCCGGATCCCGGGTATCCGGCGGGCGGCGCTCTCGATCTCTCCCGGTTCGACGCGGTGTCCGGAGATCTTGATCTGGCGGTCGGCCCGGCCGCGGAAGTGCAACGTCCCTTCGGAGTCCAGGAGGCCGAGGTCTCCCGTCCGGTACACGCGTACCGGGGGCGGGGCGGGGGCGGGGCCCGGGGCCGGGGCGGTTACCGCTGCCGGGGCCGCTGTGAGCGGGAGGGTGGTGAAGGCGGCTGCCGTGGCCTCGGCGTCGCCGACGTATCCGAGGGCCAACCCCTCTCCGGCGAGGCAGATCTCGCCCACCGTCCCCGGCGGCAGCACCTGTTCCCCGTCCAGGATGTGCACGGTGGTGCCGGGCACCGGGACGCCGACGGGGATTCCGTCCGGGCGGGCGCGGTCCGCCGCGGTGACCCGGTGCGTGGTGGCGAAGACACAACTCTCCACCGGCCCGTAGCCGTTGATCAGCGTGATGTCCGGGTATCGGTCCAGGAACCTGCCCACATGGGTGAGCGAGAGGCGCTCGCCACCGGTGAGGACCTGGCGCAGGCCGGTGAAGCAGGGGTGATCGGGGTCGTCCTCGTCGATGAGGAGGTTGAACAGGGAGGCCGTCAGCCAGGCGGTGTCCACCCCCGCGCCCGTGACGAGTTCCCCGAGGGTCTCCGGCAGCAGGTAGTCCGTGTCCGCGATGACACACGTGCCACCGGTGGTCAGCGGTCCCCACAGCTCCATGCTGAACGCGTCCCAGGAGGCCGGGGCGGCCTGCAGCACCACCCGGCCGGGTCCGAAGTCCGCGAACCCACGGCCTGAGAAGAGCCGGGTGGTCGCGCGGTGCGGGGAGAGTACGCCCTTGGGGACGCCGGTACTGCCCGAGGTGAAGAAGACCGTGGCGGGGCTGGAGCTGTCCACCGTGACGGACCGGGGCGCGCCACGGCGGGACGCGGCCTGCCGCGGCGACTCGTCAGGAACGATCCAGCGGGGCGTCTCCCGCCACGCCTCCGCGTCGGGCATGCCGCCGGCGCCGGCCATGTCGTCGGTCACCATGACAGGTGCCCGCAGTACGGAGGCGATGTGGCGGATCCGCTCCTGCGGCCAGCGCCGGTCGAGCGCCGCGTACGCCGCACCCCGTTTCAGTACGGCCAGCAGGACGGCCACCAACCGGGCAGAGCGGGGCAGCAGGACAGGGACGGTCGTTCCGGTCCTTACGCCCGCCGCGTCCAGAGCCTCGGCATAGGTGTCCGCGGCGGCGTCGAGTGTGGCGTAGTCGACGCGCTCGCCCCGGTGGACGACGGCGACAGCGGCGGGACGCAACCGCGCCTGGCGGGAGACCGCTTCGTGGATGAGCTGCGGATCTGCGGGATGGCGCACGGGACTTGCTCCAGGACATCCGGGGAAATCGGGGACATCAGGTGAGAGGTGATCGCGGGAGTGAGGTTGCGGGAGCGGAGGCGTGAGAACGGAGGCGTGAGAACGGGAGCGGGGGCGTGAGAGCGGGGGCGGCGGCGTGAGAGCGGGGGCGGCGGCGTGAGAGCCGGACCGCTCCTCAGACCTCGACCGCGGTGATGACCTCGGCGAAGGTGTCGCACTCGAACAGGGTCTCCGGGGTGATTCCCGCGCCCAGTTCCTTCCGGATCCGCGCACAGATGCGCATGGCCTGGAGGGACGTACCGCCGAAGTCGTAGAAGCTGTCCGCCTCCGTGATACGCGGCACCTTCAGCACGTCGGCGACGATGCGCAGGACCGCCTCCCGGTTACCGGTCCGCCGCGCGGATTCCTGCTGCTCGGTCAAGATCTTCTCCTCGTCCCGCCCCGGGCGGCAGTCCCGTGGCGCTCCGTGACATCCACGGACTCCCGCCAGTGTGACAGCCCGCCAGGTGACCGCTCACCAGCGGCCCACAGGACGCAGGACGGCCCATCAAACGGTCACCGACAGTGATGGACTCGGTGCGCGAACGGTCCGGGGCCACCGCACCCGGCGCCGGCGCGGGCCCCGGATAGACTCGTCCGCATGGTCCGATCGTCCCGTGATGGTGCGAATCCCGGGACGTGGCGGCGCGAGGCGGGCACCGTGGTGCGCCGGGCCGCGGCGCTTCCCGAGCAGGCCGGGGGCCCCTTCGCCATCTTCGCCGGGTCCCGGGTTCCGCGCGTTCCCACGGAGTGGGCGCAGCACTCGCATCCTCTGCACGAGCTCGTCTGGGTACGCGGGGGAACGCTGACCTCGCGCGTGCAGGACCGTATCTTCACCGTGTCCGAGGGGCACGGACTGTGGATGCCGGCCGACGTCGTGCACGGCGGCCGGGCGACGGCGGGTGCGGAGTTCCACGACGCCTTCTTCGCGCCCGACCGCACGCCGTTCGCGTTCGCGGAGCCGATAGCGATCGCGATGACGCCGGTGCTCGAATCGCTGCTGACCCATCTGTCCCGTACGGATCTCGACGCCGCGGCCAGGGCGCGCGCGGAGGCGGTCGTGTTCGACGTACTCCAGCCGTCGGAGCGCCAGTTCACGCTGCGGCTGCCCGGCGACGCCCGGATCGGCGCGATCACCGAAGCCCTGCTGGACGATCCCGCCGACCGCCGCTCGCTGGACGAGTGGGCGCGTGCGCTGGGGACCAGCGACCGTACGATCACCCGCGCGTTCCGCCACGCGACGGGGCTCTCCTTCGCGCAGTGGCGGCAGGCGCTGCGCGTGCACTGGGCGTTGACGCTGCTGTCCGAGGGGCGCGACGTGCGGACCGTCTCCGAGACGCTGGGCTACGCGCAGCCCAGCACCTTCATCGCCGCCTTCCGGCGGATCATGGGAACCACGCCGGGGGCGTTCTTCGACGCGGCCGACGGCGCCCCGGACGGTGTCCGGAATCCCGTATTGGGTGTCCAGAACTCCTGATTGTCGCCAAGGTGAGCGGAATATAAGCTTCCCCCAGTTAGGCAAGGCAATCCTTAGTTTCAACCCCCGGAACCGTCAATGCTCACGAACTCATCCCGGCGCGCCGCTCGTCGTACGGCCGGACCGGCCACGGCCGAGGCCGCCCCCGAGGCGCCCGCCGAGACCGCCCCTACGGCCGCCCTCGGCGGGCACGATCTGGTGCTGCGGTACGGCGGGACCCCGGTCGTCCACGGCGTCTCGCTGGCCCTGGAGGCCGGTCGCGCGACCGCCCTGGTGGGGCCCAACGGCAGCGGGAAGTCCACGCTGCTGCGCGCGCTCTCCCGGCTGCACCGGGTGGACGGCGGCCGGGTGACCCTCGGCGCCCGCGACGGACAGCCCGAGCGCGAGGCATCCCTGCTCAGCGCCCGCGAGTTCGCCCGCGAGGTCACCCTCTTCTCCCAGTCGCGCCCCGCGCCCCAGGGACTGACGGTGGCGGAGGTCGTGGCGTTCGGACGCCACCCCTACCGGCGTGGTTTCGCCGGCCTGTCCGCCCAGGACCGGAGCGCCATCGAGCACGCCATGGGGGTCACCGGCGTACGGGACATGGCGGGCCGGCCGGTCGGGGAACTCTCCGGCGGGGAGATGCAGCGTGTCTGGCTCGCGGCCTGTCTGGCCCAGGACACCGGCGTCGTACTGCTGGACGAGCCGACGAACCATCTGGACCTGCGCTATCAGATCGAGACGCTCGACCTGGTGCGCGATCTCGTCGAGGAGCACGGCGCCGCGGTGGGCATCGTGCTGCACGACCTCGACCAGGCCGCCCGCGTCGCGGACACGCTGGTCCTGATGCGCTCCGGCCATGTGCACGCCGCGGGCGCGCCCCTCGACGTACTCACCGCGGAGAACATCGGCGCGGTCTACGACATCCGTGTCGAGGTCGGCGTGGACCCCCGCACGGGCCGTCTGCGCATCGACCCACTCGGGCGGCACTCCGCCCGGAGCGGCGCATCCGCCGCTCCCACGAATCTCACACATCGCACGAATCGCGATCATCGCAAGAAAGAGGACCTTTCATGAACCGTGCCCGTCGTCTGGCCGCGTCAGCCTCGGCAGGGCTCGTCGTCCTCGCCGCAACGGCTTGCGGAACGACCAGTGTGGACAAGACCGAGACCTCCGACGCCGGCAGCAGCGCGGCGCCCTCGTCGAAGAGCTGCGCCGAGGACACCACGAAGACGTCGACCGAGCCGGTCTCCTTCAAGGACGGTGTCGGCCGGCAGGTGAAGCTCGACAAGCCCGCCAAGCGGATCGCGGTCCTCGAATGGCAGCAGGTCGAGGACGCGCTGACGCTGTGCGTCACCCCCACCGCTGTCTCCGACGCGAAGGGATACCGCACCTGGGTCAGCGCGGAGAAGCTGCCCACCGGGGTGACGGACGTCGGCACCCGTGAGGAGCCCGACCTCGACACCCTGTACGCGGCGAAGCCCGACCTCATCGTCGTGGAGGCGTTCAAGGCCGACGACGAGACCATCAAGAAGCTGGAGAAGCGGGGCGTCCCCGTGATGGCCACGCGAGGGGCGTACCCCGCCGACCCGATCGGGAACATGCGGGACGTCTTCAGCATGATCGGCGAGGCGACGGGCCGTACCGAGCGGGCCGACCAGGTGCTCAAGGAGTTCGACGAGCACCTCGCGACGGCGAAGAAGCGGGTGGCCGACGCGGACCTGCCGACCAAGGACTTCCTGTTCTTCGACGGATGGCTCCAGGGCGGCAACCTCACCGTCCGCCCGTACGCCAAGGGCGCCCTGTTCACCGAGATAGGCGAACAGCTCGGCATGAAGCCCGCCTGGACGACCGACGTCAACAAGGCCCACGGCAGCGGCGGCGTCGATCCCTCCTACGGCCTCGCGCAGACCGACGTCGAGGGACTCACCGGGGTGGGGAACGCCAACCTCTTCTACGCCAACGACGAAGGCGCCGGCGGATACGTCAAGGCGCTGGAGAAGAACCCGATCTGGAAGTCCCTCCCGGCCGTGAAGGAAGGCCGTGCGCACTCCTTCCCGGCGCGCGTGTGGGGCGCCGGCGGGCCGCGCTCCTGCGCGCAGGCGATCGACGCGTACGTCGACGTACTCGACAGCAAGAAGTGAACCCACCGCTGATACCGGCACTACCGGAAGCCGAACGCCCCGGACGCGCGCCGCTGTCCGGGGTGGCCGTCCTGGCACTTCTCCTCGTCATGACCGCCCTGGTGGGCATGTGGCACCTGACGCAGGGGACGTCGGGCGTCGGCGTCGGGGATCTGCTGCGCCATCTCGCCGGTGAACCGGAGAAGAGCGGCGGCGAGCCGGTCGGCGAGATCCTCACCGGCTCGCGCCTGCCGCGCCTCCTCGCGGGGGTCGCGGTGGGAGTCGCCCTCGGCTGCGCCGGCGCGCTGCTCCAGTCCGTCACCCGCAACGCCCTCGCCTCCCCCGACACCCTGGCGGTCACGGCAGGCGCGTACTTCACGCTCTCGCTCGTCGCGGCCCTCGGCCTCGCCGTCCCGCTGTGGGCGTCGGGCGCCGTCGCCTTCGCCGGCGGCCTGCTCGCGGCGGCACTCGTGCTGTCCCTCGCGGGCCGGGCCGCCGGCACCACGGGTACGCGGCTCATCCTCGCCGGCTCGGCCGTGGCGATGGCCCTGGACGCGGCGACCGGGATGCTGCTCATCCTGTTCGGCCAGAACACGACCGGGCTCTTCGCCTGGGGAAGCGGCTCGCTCGCGCAGCTGAACATCGACGCGTCGGTACGCGCCTTCCCTCTCGTGGCCACGGTGCTGTGCGTCGCCCTGGCGCTGTCGCGCAGGCTGGACGTGATGAACCTGGGCGACGACGCCGCGTCCACCCTCGGTGTGCCGATCCGGACCACCCGCGTCACCGCCGTGCTCTGCGCGGTACTTCTGACCAGTACGGCGGTGACGCTCGCGGGCCCGATCGCCTTCGTCGGACTCGGCGCCCCCGTCCTGACCCGCCTGATCGCGGGACGGGTCAGGGCGCTGCACCGGCACCTCTTCCTGGTGCCCGCGTCCGGGCTGCTCGGCGCGCTGCTCATCCTGCTCGCGGACGCGACGCTGCGCGCGATCCAGGGCGCGGACGGGGCCGCCGCCATTCCCACGGGGGTGCCCACCGCGCTGCTCGGCGCCGTTGTGATCGTGATCCTCGCCCTCCGCCTCCGCGATACGGGCCACCTCCGGCAGCCCCCGCACGCGCGGTTCCGCGTACGGTCGCGACGCGCGTTCCTCCTCGTCGTACTCGGCGCGGTGGCGCTGCTGGCCGCGGCGGTCCTCGTGGCGGTCCTCGCGGGGAGCCTCTGGCTGCGGACGGGGGACATCGCGCTCTGGGCCCGGGGAACCGCCCCGGACCTGATCGGCCGGGCGCTCGACGACCGGGTCCCGCGCGTGGCCGCCGCGGTCCTCGCCGGCGCGGCGCTCGGACTGGCCGGCTGCGCCGTACAGAGCGCGGTGCGCAACCCGCTGGCGGAGCCTGGTGTGCTCGGCATCACGGCGGGCGCCGGGCTGGGCGCGGTGGCCGTCGTGACGTCGGACCTGCCCGGCGGACGGCCGCTGCTCGTCGCGGCGGCGGTCGCGACGGGGCTCGCCACGTTCGCGGTGATCGCCCTGCTGGCCTGGCGCGGCGGTCTGCTGCCCGACCGGCTCGTCCTGATCGGCATCGGCTGCGGGTACGGCCTCAGCTCCATCACCACGTTCCTCCTGCTCAGGGCCGATCCGTGGAACACGCCCCGGATCTTCACCTGGCTCTCGGGCACGACGTACGGGCGCACACTGCCCGATGTCGTACCGGTCGCGGTGGCGGTGGCGCTCGCGCTCCCCGCACTGTTCGCGATGCGCGGCCGGCTCGACCTGCTCGCCGTCGACGAGGACACCCCGCGCATCGTCGGCGTCAGGGCGGCACGCACCCGCTTCACCGCACTGGCGATCGCCGCGGTGCTCGCGGCGCTCAGTGTGATCGCCATCGGCGTCGTCGGCTTCGTGGGTCTCGTCGCCCCGCACCTCGCCCGGTCGCTGGTGGGCGCTCGCCACGGCCGTGTGATCCCCGTCGCGATGCTGCTCGGCGCGCTGCTGGTCTGTGTGGCCGACGCCCTCGGCCGCACGCTCACCGCGCCCGCCCAGATACCGGCGGGCCTCATGATCGCCCTGGTCGGCGCGCCGTACTTCGTGTGGGTGCTGCGGCAGTCCCGCGCATGACACCGAGCGACGCACCCGCACCGACCGACCTACAGGAGTAAAGGAATGCCGTCCCCCCGGGAAACGCCCGCACAGAGCGTCCTCGTCCCGTTCGCACCCGAGCGCGACGCGCTGCCGGCGTCGCTGAAGCGGCTCGTCCACCAGGACGTACTGGAGCGCTGGTACGCGGTCGACCGTTCCGCCCACGCCCCCCGCGTCGTGGCCGTCCCCGGGGACGACGGCGAGGAGTGGACCGCGGCCGCTCTCGTGACGGCACGCCCGCACACCGCCTATCTGAAGATCGTCGACGCGGTCGGTGAGGTGCCGGCGGCCGTCGACGCCGTGGTCGCCGCCGCGCGTCAGCAGGGGCTCGCGCAGGTCAAGTGGGAGGGATGGACGGCGAACGCCGGGGAAGCCGCCGCGCTCGGCTTCGCCCCGCTGCGCGTTCCGCTCGGGCGGGGCGGAGCCGAGGATGCCCCGGGTCCCGGTTCCGGCTATGTGCGCTGGCTGGGCGGCGGCGCGGCGGTGAGCGAGCCTCCGTACTACGGGCAGACGACGCACTTCACATGCGGCGCCGTCACCGCGCTGATCGCGCGGACACACGCGGGAGGGCTGCCGCCGGAGTCGTTCGACCGCACGGCGGAGCTGCGGCTGTGGCGCGACGCGACGAACTTCCCCGCGTGCGAGCCCGTCGGACTGGGCGTCGCGGTGCGCCGGGCATGGCCGTCGTCGCAGGTCACGGTCTTTCTCGATAGGGAAGGGCCCGTCCTGCTCGACCACCTTCCGGAGAGCGAACAGGAGTGGCGTGCGGTGCTCCAGCGCGCGTCGCGGGCGGACGCCGGCCTGATCGGCGTCCCGATCGACGCGCACCACCTGCCCATGGCCGCCGTCCGCGACGCGATCGGCCGACGGGAGCACGTGCTGCTCCTGGTCTCCCTCGCCGGGATGCAGGGGTTCGACGTACCGCACTGGGTGCTCTGCCACGGCGCCGTACCCGGCGCCCTCGTGATCGAGGACCCCTGGGCCAACGCGGCCACGGGCGACACCTGGGTCGACGCCCACCTGTTGCCCGTGACCGACGCGTCGCTCGACGCGATGTCGACGATCTCGTCGGACGGCTACCGCGGTGCCGTAATGATCGGCGATCCGGAGCCGCTTGACGCATCCTGAGGGGCGGGCCGGGCCGCCGCCGCGGACCGGTGTTCCCCACAGAAACCCGCGGAGAGACCCGGAGATCATGGAACTCGCCTCCTTCCCCCGTCAGTTCGCCAGGACCCGCCGCTTCTCGCTCGGGGTCCCGCAGCGCTTCACCGTCTCACCCGACGGGAAACGGGTGCTGTTCACGCGGTCCGTGTCCGGCACGGACGCGCGGAGCCTGCTGTGGCTGTACGAGAACGGCGCGGAACGGCTGCTCGCGGGCGGGGACGAGGACGGAACAGGGACCGGGACCGGGGACGGGATCGGGACCGGGGACAGGAGCGGGGCCGGCATCGGAGCCGGGGCCGGCATCGGCTCGTACGCCACCGACCGCCACGCGCGCGTGGCCGCGTACACGCGCGACGGCGCGCTCTGGACCGTGGGGACGGACGGCGGCGGCGACGGCGGTGCCCCGCGCCGGCTGCCCGTCCCCGGCCCGGTGACCGACCCCCGCCCCTCCCCCGACGGAACCCTGATCGCGTACGTCCGGGACGGCGCGCTGCGGGTCGTACGGGCCGACGGCACGGCCGACCGGGTGCTCGCCGAGCCGGAGTCCCCCGAGATCACCTACGGGCTGCCCGACCATGTCGCCAGGGAGTCCATCGGCCGCACGCGCGCCTTCTGGTGGTCACCGGACGGGACCGCGCTGCTGGTGGCCCGGGTGGACGCCTCGATGGTGCGGCGCTGGTACGTCGGTGACCCGGCCGACCCCGCGCGCCCGCCGCGTGCCGTCCGCTACCCGGCGGCCGGCACGGCCAATACGGAGACGTCCCTGCGCCTGGTCACCGTCGGCGGCGACCAGACCCCGGTCGCGCTCCCGCGCACGGCACCGGAGTCCGGGGACGACGCGCCGGCCGCGCCCGGCACCTGGCGTGACGGCGCCTTCGACTACCTCCTGCGCGCCGACTGGGACGGCGCCGCCCCGGTCGTCACCGTCCAGACCCGGGACCAGCGCACGGTATGGGTCCTGCGCGTCGACCCGTCGACCGGCGCCGTACAGCCGCTGTCGCGCCACACCGACGACGCGTGGGTGGAGTTCCCGCCGGGCACCCCGCTGCACACCGCGTCCGGCGCGGCCGTGCTGCCGTACGTAAGCGGCGACGCGTACGGGATCCGAATCGGGGACGTGCCCTCGCCCGCCGGGCTCCAGGTCAGGGCGGTGCTGGGGGCGGTGGGCGAACGGGTCTTCTTCACCGCGACCGAGGAGCCGACGGAGACCCACGTCTGGTCGTACACCCCGTCGGACCTACCTGCGGACGGGCCGTCGGACGGACCGGACCCCCGCTTCGTCCGGCTCACCGACCTCCCCGGTGTGCACACCGCCACCGTCGGCGGCGACACCACCGGCGGCGAGACCCTCGTCCTCGACAGCCGGACTCCGACCGCCCATACGGTGACGGTGGTACGAGGCGGTGAGGCCGTCGGCCGTATCGCGGTCCTCACCGAGCGGCCCGTGGTCACCCCCGCGCCCATCCCCCTCGTCCTCGGCGAGCGCGAGTCGCGCGGCCAGCTCCATCTGCCGTCCTGGTACGAACCGGGCTCGGGCCGACTCCCGGTGCTGCTCAGCCCGTACGCCGGCCCCGGCATGCAGGTCGTGACCCGGGCGGGCTCCTGGCACTCCGCGGCGCGCCAGTGGTTCGCCGAACAGGGCTTCGCGGTGCTGGTGGTGGACGGCCGCGGCACGCCCGGACGCGGGGTGGCCTGGCAGCAGGCCATCATCGGCGACCGGCTGACACCCGTGCTCGACGACCAGATCGACGCGCTGCACGCGGCGGCCGAGCGGTACGACGGCGCCCTGGACCTGACGCGGGTCGGCATCCGGGGCTGGTCGTTCAGCGGCTATCTGGCGGCCGGCGCCGTACTGCGCAGGCCCGATGTGTTCCACGCGGCGGTCGCCGGGGCGTCCGTCACCGACCGGCGGCTGTACGACACGTACTGGGAGGAACGCTATCTCGGGCACCCGGACATCCAGCCGGAGGGCTACGCGCGCTCGTCGCTGCTCCCGTACCCGAGCGAAGCGAACGGCCCGCATGGCCCGAACGACGTGAACGGCGCGAGCAACTTGAACGGCCCGAACGACGTGAACGGCCCGAGCGGCCCGAACGCGCCCGTCCCGCCGCTGCTGCTCGTCCACGGACTCCTCGACGACAACGTCTTTCCGCTGCACACCCTGCGGCTCTCCGCCGCGCTGCTCGCGGCCGGCCGGCCGCACTCCGTACTCCCGCTGCCCGGGACCGGGCATCTCGTCAACCGGGAGGGGACGGCCGACGCCCTGCTGCTGCGGGAGCTCGCCTTCTTCCGGGAAGCGCTCGGCGCCGGGGTTCCGCCGGCCGGTAAATCCACGGCCGATTGAACACAGGAACGCCCGGTACCGTACTTCCCCATGAACCGGCCGAGCGAGCGCCGGGCGGGAACACGGGAGTTCGGTATGACGGGAACGTACGGCAACGCGCGCATCGTGACACGCCGGACCGTGGTCGCGGCGGCCGGTGCGGCGGGGCTGGGCGCGGCGCTCGTGGCGTGCGGTTCGGACGACAGCTCGGGCAGCAGTTCGGACAACAGCGCGGGCAGCAGCTCGGGCGGCAGCTCGGGCACTGTGCTCGCCAAGACGACCGACATCCCGGAGGGCGGCGGGGTCGTCTTCGGTGACCAGGGCGTGGTCGTCACCCAGCCTCAGGCCGGCGAGTTCAAGGCGTTCTCGTCCGTGTGCACCCACTCGGGCTGCGCCGTCAAGGGCATCGCCGACGGGGTCATCAACTGCCCGTGCCACGGCAGCAAGTTCAGCGCGACGGACGGCAGTGTCCAGGCCGGCCCCGCGACCACACCGCTGCCCGCCAAGACCATCAAGGTCAGCGGCACGGAGATCAGCCTGGCGTGACGTGACCGGTACGAGCGGCGTCCCAAGCTGACCCGCTCCCCCCTGAACGGCGGCCGGCCGGCCCCACCCTTCGTCGGCAGAAGGTGGGACCGGCCGGCCGTCCTCTTTGTTCGGCCTTCATTCCGGCCTTTCGTTCCGGCGTTTCACTTCCGGCGTTTCGCTTCCGGCGCTCGTTGCCTCGACGAATCAGCCGTGGGTACGGGCCGGAGCCGGCCCGGCCGCCGAGGCCAGCGCGTCCGCGACCGGCCCGATGTCGCCGGCCGTCAGCTCGGACACCGTCAGCCGTACGCCCGGCGGCGCCGCCAGCCGGAAGCGCGCCCCCGGCGCGACCGCCCAGCCGGCGTTCAGCAGCCGCGTCACCGCGCCGGTCTCGTCCGCGACCGGCACCCAGACGTTCATCCCGCTGCGGCCGTGCGCCTCGACGCCCCGGTCGGCGAGCGCCGCGACGAGCGCGTCACGGCGCTCGCCGTACGCCCGGGCCACGGCCGCCGCGTCGACCGCGCCCGAGGTCCACAGGTGAACGACGGCGTGCTGAAGGATCCGGCTCACCCAGCCGGGGCCGAGCCGCTGCCGTCCCGCCACCCGGTCCACGGTCAGCGCGTCGCCGGTCAGCACGGCGAGCCGCAGATCGGGCCCGTACGCCTTCGCCGTCGACCGTACGAGTGCCCAGCGGTCGGTGACCCCGGCCAGCGGATGCAGCGGCAGATCCACGATGTGGTGGCCGTGGTCGTCCTCGATGAGCAGGACGCCCGGGTGCGCGGCGAGCAGGGCGCGCAGGGCGGCGGCGCGCGCGGCACCGATCGCCGCGCCGGTCGGGTTCTGCGCGCGGTCGGTGACGACGACCGCCCGTACGCCCGCGCGCAGGGCCTCCGCCAGCGCGCCGGGCAGCGGCCCGTCGTCGTCCACCCCCATCGGCACCGGCCGCAGCCCGAGCGCGGGGACGAGGTCGAGCAGGGCGCCCCAGCCCGGGTCCTCGACGGCGACGGCGTCGCCGGGCCGCAGATGCGCGGCCAGTACGCGTTCGATGGCGTCCAGCGATCCGGAGGTGACGGCGACCGGCCCCGGGGGCACCCCGTCGGCGTCCAGTCCGGCCCGGGCCAGCCGGGCGAACTCCGGGTCGACGGGCGCCTGCCCGTACAGCCCTGGCCGCTCCGCGCCATGGCGGGCCGCGGCGGCGAGGGCCTCGTGCAGCGGAGGCAACAGGGCGGGATCGGGGTTGCCCTCCGAGACGTCCCGTACGCCGGGCGGCACCTCGACCCGGATCGAGCCGCGGACGGTACTGGCGGGACGCGGCCGGATCCGGCTGCCCCGGCGCCCTGACGTCTCGATCACCCCGCGCTCGCGCAGGGTGCGGTAGGCGGCGGCGACGGTATTCGGGTTGACCCCCAGTTCCGTCGCCAACTCCCGCATCGGCGGCAGAAGTTGCCCAGGAACCAGCTCTCCGGCGCCAACCGCCCGTTCGACGCTCGCGGAAATCTCCGCGGCGCCGCGTCCCGTAATCCGATACTCTCCTAGCACAAAGAATATTATGCACTAGAGCAAAAGAGAACGCAATGAAGGAGAACACCGTGCCGGAGCCCAGCGCCTACCCGTCCTCCTCCCGTACCGTCCCCACCCGGGCCCGCGAGCGGGCCTCGTACGACCGCGAGCTGGTGCACGGGATACTCGACGCGGCGTACGTCTGCCATCTCGGCTTCGTCCGCGACGGCGCTCCCGTGGTGCTTCCGACGCTCTACGCGCGCGTGGGCGAGCGGCTCTACCTCCACGGCTCCACCGGATCGCGCCCGCTGCGCATGGCGGGCGGGACGGGAGGAACGGGCGGGACAGGCGGGACAGGCGCGCACCCCGAGACGGAGAACGACCCGGGGCTGGCCGTCTGTGTGACCGTCACCCATGTCGACGGTCTGGTGCTGGCGCGCTCCGCCTTCCACCACTCGCTGAACTACCGCTCCGTGGTGGTGCACGGCACCGCCCGCCGGATCACCTCGCCGGAGGAGCGGCGTACGGCCCTCGACGCGATCGTCGACCAGGTCACCCCCGGCCGCTCGCGCGACTCGCGCCCGGCCAACGACCGCGAGCTGGCGGCGACCGCCGTGATCGGCCTCGATCTGCGCGAGGTCTCCGCCAAGGTCCGTACGGGCGGCCCCAACGACGACCCCGAGGACCTCGCGCTCCCGTACTGGGCGGGGGTCGTACCGCTCGCACCGGGCTACGGAACGCCCGTACCGGCGGACGACCTGGACCCGGCCGTCCCGCTGCCCGGCTACCTGGCCAGGCACTGAAACTGCGGGCGTATGCGGCTAGGACGCGGCCGGTCCGGCCGGAACCCGCGCCGGACCGCCGTCCCCCGCCGCGCCCCCTTCGCCCTCGCCCGCCCCCGTCCCCGCGCCCGTCCCGCCACCGGCCACCGGCCCGGCGGGCGGCGCCTTCGGGGTCGACGACTGCGCGATGAACGCGCCGATCAGCACCACCGCCCCGCCGAGGATCTGCGGCGCCGAGAGGTGCTCCCGCAGCAGCACCCACGCCAGGACGGTCGCCACGACCGCCTCCAGACAGGCGACGACACCCGCGACCTGCGGGGAGAGCCTGCGTACGGAGACCACCCCGGTGACATACGCGAGGACGGTGGCGATCAGCACGATCCAGCCCAGCAGCACCCAGACCGCGACGCGCGACCCGCCCATGACGGCGCTGCCGCCGAGCAGCGACCAGTCCATCCGCCAGGGGCGGGCGACGGCGGTCAGCACGACAGCGCCGACGAGCAGCCCGTACGCGATCACGCCCAGCGGATCCGCCGCGTCCTCGCCGTCACCGTCCGGGTCGGACAGGACGAAGTAGCCGACCTGGCAGCAGGCCGCGCAGAGCGCGAGAAGCACCCCGACGGGATCGAAACCGAGCCCGGCCCACACCTCGACCACGCAGGCCAGCCCGCCCACCGCGAGAACGACCCCGACGGCGGCGGCGCGGGTGACCGGCCGGCGCCGTACGAACCGGACCCAGAGCAGCACGAGCGCGGGCGCGAGGTACTCGATGAGCAGCGCGACCCCGACGGGGATACGGGAGAGCGCGGCGAAGTAGAAGGCCTGGACGCCCGCGACGGCCAGCAGCCCGAAGCCGACGAGCAGCGCGGGCCTGCGCACGAGCAGCGCGCGGTGGCGCCAGGCGACCGGGAGCATGACAAGGGCGGCGCCGGTGACCCGGAGCCAGACGACATGGAGCGGATCGAGCCCCGCCTCGATCAGCGGCTTGGCCGCGACACCCGAACCGCCGAACGCGAACGCCGACACCAGGGCGAGCCCCAGGCCGCCGCTCCTCTCCCGAGACACCTGCATGGCGTCATCATGACAGCTCGCGTCAGGAGCCTCATTCCCATGACACCTGTCGAGACGCGGCGGAGACACGATCGGTCAGCGACAGGGTGTCGACCCCGGCCCGTTCGAGCACCTCGACCGCCCGGCAGGACGCGTCGGCGGCGAGCGCCGCCAGCAGATCGAGCCCGCGGGCCCGGGGAGCGCCGCGCAGCGCCGCCCGGTTCAGCGCGGCGGCCATGGCGGTCGCGGCGGGCGGCGACCAGCCCGGCACCTCGCGCCGCCGTACGACGGGCAGCGCGCCGGAGTCCTCCACGGTCCCCTGCCAGCGCAGCCCGTACCCGATGCTCCGCTGGACGAGATAGCCGAGCACCCGGGTCAGCTGGGGCTCACCGTCGAACACGGCCCGCACCTCGGGGTCCGCCTCCAGCAGGGAGTGCAGCAGGTGCGCCGTGTCGATCTGCGCGTCGGCGCCGCGGTGGGCCCGTCTGCGGGCGCCCGCGACCACCGACATCAGCTCGGGAGCGAGCTGGGCCTCGAGTTCGTCGATCCGGGCCGGCGCCGACTGGTGGGGTACTCGCGATGGAGGGTTTCGCACTCCTTCACCCCATCAGTCCCCGGCGTCCGCGACATCCACGCGGGGGAGCATCTTGGGACCCGGCGGAGAGTAGTACATCTGCGCACTTTCTCCTCCTTACGGAGGAGAAGAGGCCCGTGGCAGCTGCCACGGGCCTCCCGGACGTCCTCACCTTCCGTCACCCTTCGTCGGCGAGGATCAGATAGAGCTTCTTGCGCGATTCGTTGATGACCGCGAGGGCCTTCTCGCGCTGCTCGGGCGTACCGGTCTTCCAGACCTGCCCGAACGCCTCCATCAGTCCGAATCCGGCCTGCCGGATCTCATCCACGGATTCCCGGTCGAACCCGCGGCCGGCCTCCTCCCAAGGCGCCTCCGCCCCGGCCTCGGCCTCCGCCGTACCGGCCTCGGTGAGGGTGAACAGCTTCTTTCCGCCCTCGCTCCGGTTGGTGATCAGCCCTTCGTCCTCCAGCAGCTGGAGCGTCGGGTACACCGACCCGGGGCTGGGTCGCCAGGCCCCGCCGCTGCGCTCGCCGATCTCCTGGATCATCTCGTAACCGTGCATCGGCCGGTCCTTCAGCAGCGCCAGGATCGACGCCCGCACATCACCGCGCCGCGCCCTCCCCCGGCCACCGCCGGGCCCCCGCCCGCGGCCGAACGACCCACCGAAGGGACCGCCGAACGGCGGCCCGAAGGCCCCGAAGGCCCCACGCCGCCCCTCGAAGTCCCCCCGCTCACGCTGCCCGGGGCCACAGCGTCCGGCTCCCGGTCCTTGCTCGTGTCCATGTGAACGCATCGCTACTCTTCTCCTTCTATCGTTGATCTGTCGCGATGCGTCAACGATATATCGGAATACTTCGCATGGCAACAGCCCCGCAGCCAGCGGCCGAGCACGGCGAAGTCCGCATCGGCGAGACCGGCCGGCGAATCCACCCGGTGGAGGGTCCAGGAAGAGCAGCGGGGTCTCCGCGTGATCCGTCATGGCCGCGCACGCTATCGACTCGCCGCCCGAGCGGCAGTGGGCAGCGTGTGCACCCCCGGGCCGTTCCGTCACCCTGCCAACACCCTTGGTGATGACGTCGTTTACGATCCGAGCGAGCGAGGTACCGCCCCTGGGTCCATGGGGCGGACGACCGCCTCGCCGGGACGGGGGTCGAGCGGTGTCGGCAGTGGACGTGGTGCGGGAGTCGGCCCGGGCGGGCCGGATGGTGTTCTTCGAGGAGTCGGCGCGGGACGGGGCCCAGGCCAAGACGTTGATGAGCGCCGGTTTCCGGGTGCGGCTGGCCCGGGAGCAGGGGGCGATCTTCGGCGCGGACGGGCCGCGGCACGTGGTGTTCGCGGCGAGTTTCCCCTCGGTATGCGCGCAGGAGTTCGAGGCGACGCGTCAAGTCGCCCTGGAGACACAGGAATCGGTGAGTCCGGCGGCGATCTGCCGGGGCACGGTGGCGGACGTACGGCTGGCGCTTCGTGCGGTACGGGGCGCGGCGGGCGCGCGGGTGATGGTGATCGTGGCGGCTTCGGAGGCGACCGCGCGCGCCCTGGTGCACAGCGATGCCCGTACGGCCCTGGCCGCCGGCCTGGACGTGGTCGAGGAGGCCGTGGGACTGGCGGGCGGCGATGTCGCGGTGGACGTGTGCCTGGTGGACGCGCCCCGCGCGGACCACGCGCTGGTGGCCGAGTACGCGGGGGCGATGACGGCACGGGGCGCGGGGACGGTCGTACTGGCCGACACGGTCGGCGATCTGCTGCCCGGCCAGGCCCGCGCCCTGTTCCAGCGGGTCGCGGCCGGGGCGGGACCGGAGGCGGTCCTGGTGTCACACCTGCACAACGACCTCGGCCTCGGCCTGGCCAACACCCTGGCCGCGCTGGAGAGCGGAGTGCGGGTGGCGGCCTGCTCGTGGCTCGGCATGGCCGAGCGCAGTGGCATGGCGGCCACCGAGCAACTGCTCTTCCTGCTCGCCCACGACCCGGCCAAGACCGAGCAACTCCTCGGTTCCGACAACGAGTTGTGGTGGACGGCACCGGACCTGACCCGGCTGCCTGGAATCGCCGGGATGGTGTCCGCCGAGACCGGTGTCCCGCTCACCGTCACCACGCCCATCGTGGGCACCGGCGTCGCCACGATCTCCACCGGGACCCCCTTCACCCACCCGCGGACCTTCCAGCCGTACGACCCCCAGCACCACCTGGGTCTGGCCCCCACCGTGGTCCTGACACACCTCGCCAGCCAACGTGTCCTGCGCGCGGTCGCCGAACGCCTCGGGTACGACCTGGACCCGGCCCGCACCCGTACCGCCCTGGCCTGGGTCAAGGACCGGGCCTACCGGCTCGGCCGGGCCGTCGTCCCCGACGCCGACTTCGCCACCTACCTGGACGGCCTCACCGCCGACACCACGGCCTCCGCACCCGCACCCACCCCTGCACTCACAACAACATCCGCCCCCGCACCCGCACCCGCACCCGCTTCCTGAACGGACACTCCATGCCGGCCACCGCCCCGCTCGACACCGGCCCCCTCGACACCGGCCCCGCAGCCGACGCCCTGACCGCCGGACGGGCCGCGATCCTGCCCAACCCCAGCCCGCTGACCTACGTCGTCACCGCCACCGGCCCGCGGGCCGTCAACAGCGCCAAGGCCCGGCCCGCGAACCAGGAGGTCGCACTCTGGGTCCACGACGACACCACATGGACCGAGCTCACCACCGCGCTCGACCTGACACCTGCCGCCCTCAGCACAGCGGTGACCCTGCTCCGCGTCGAACTGGTCACACTGCTGGTGCCCGTACGCACCGACGCCCCGCCACCGGCCTGGGCCCTCCCCGCGCTGCGCGACGGCAACCTCCTGCTCTTCGGCGCCCGTTGGGAGCCCCTGGCCCCGCTGCTGGCACGCTTCCCACGCCTGTACGTCAGCAGCGCCAACCGCACAGGACAGGCCCCGGCGGCCACCGCCGCCCGGGCCGCGGAGATGTTCGGCCCCGATGTCCCCGTCACGGACGCCGACATCCTGCGCGACACCGGCTCCGGCTCCGGCACCGGCACCGGCACCCCGCACGCCGCCACCACCACACTGCGGATCGCGCCCGACGGCACTCTGACCCACATCCGCCACGGAGCCCAGGACCGGGCGCACGGATCCGACCCCACCGCCTACCTCGAAAGGCTGCGCGCGGCAGGCACGTCCTGACGTACCGCCGCGCGCCACAAAGGCGAAGTCGAACGCGAATGCCGCGGTACGGCTACCCCTTCGGCGCCGAGGCCGGAGCCGGGACAGGTGCCGACGACGGTGCCGACGCCGAAGCCGGTGCCGAGGCCGTGGCCCCCGTCGCGATCGGCTCGGTACCGGTGTCGCGCCGCAGCGGCACCTCCTTGATGAACAGCACCATCAGGAACGCCACCAGCGCGAGCGGCGCCGCGTACAGGAAGGTGTCGGCGACGGCGTGCCCGTACGCGCTCTCCACGACGGCGCGCACCGGAGCCGGGAGCAGCGCGAGGTCCGGGATGGAGCCGCTGCCGGAGCCGGTGCTGGTGACGCCGAGCTGCTTCAGCCCGTCCGCCATGTAGTGCGTGACGCGCGTGCCGAGCATCGCGCCCAGGGCGGCGACACCGGCGGAGCCACCGAGCGAGCGGAAGAAGCTGACCATCGAGCTGGCCGCGCCGAGGTCCCGCTGGTCGACCTGGTTCTGGGTGGCGAGCACCAGGTTCTGCATCATCATGCCGACGCCGAGCCCCACCAGCGCCATGAAGACGGCCGTCCGCCAGTACGGCGTGTCGGCGCGGATGGTGCCCAGCAGACCGAGACCGGCGGTGACGAGCGCGCCCCCGGAGACGAGCCAGATCTTCCAGCTGCCGGTCTTGGTGATGATCTGCCCGGAGAGCGTGGAGGAGACCGCCAGCCCGCCGATCAGCGGAATGGTCATGATCCCGGCCATGGTCGGCGTCTCGCCGCGGGCCATCTGGAAGTACTGGCTCAGGAAGATGCTGCCGGCGAACATCCCGACGCCGACGAAGAGGCTCGCGACCGAGGCCAGGGTGATCGTCTTGTTGCGGAACAGCCGCAGCGGGATGATCGGCTCGCTCGCCCTGCTCTCCACCAGGACGAAGACCGCGCCGAGCAGCAGGGCGCCGCCGGTCATGGCGGCAGTCTGCCAGGAGGCCCAGTCGAACTTGCTGCCCGCGAAGGTGACCCAGATCAGCAGCAGGCTGACGGCCGCGCTCATGAAGAACGCGCCCGTCCAGTCGACCTTCACGTCCCGCCTGACCACGGGCAGCCGCAGGGTCCGCTGCACCACGGCGAAGGCGATCGCCGCGAACGGCACACCTATGTAGAAGCACCAGCGCCAGCCCAGCCAGCTGGTGTCCACGATGGCACCGCCCAGCAGCGGCCCGGCCACCGTGGAGACCGCGATGGTGGCACCGATGTAGCCGCTGTACCGGCCCCGCTCGCGCGGCGAGATCATCGCGGCCATGACGATCTGCACCAGGGCCGTCAGACCGCCCGTACCGATGCCCTGGAACACCCGGAAGACGATCAGCGTCGCGACGTTCTGCGACAGCCCCGCCCCCAGGGAGCCGACCAGGAAGACCACCAGCGCGATCTGGACGAGCAGCTTCTTGCTGATCAGGTCGGCGAGCTTGCCCCACAGCGGCGTGGAGACGGTCATCGCGAGCAGCGCGGCGGTGACCACCCATGTGTACGCGCTCTGCCCGGAGTCGAGATCAGAAATGATCTTCGGCAGGGCATTGGTGACGATCGTGGACGAGATCATCGCGACGAACATGCCCAGCAGGAGCCCGCCCAGCGCGGACATGATCTGCCGGTGTTCCATCGGTGGTGGTGGTGAGGTCGTACTCATCGTGGCCCTCTCGCTTCGCCCGACAATCACCTGATTGCCCGAGGCAACTTAACATAAGTGGAGGATAACCTCCGATACAAGACCGCCACCCTCCAGGACATAGCCAGAAAAGCCTGCATATCACCAAATACGGGACGCTTCACCTCCCCCGTCCTGGCGCAAAACGGAGGGCGCACTCCGGCACGTAGCATGGAGCGATGAGTTCTCAGCACCAGGAGTCCGGCGCGGGATCCGTCGGAGCCGCTGCCGGAGCCGCCCCCTCGCGCGCACTGCGGGCCGACGCCGAACGCAACCGCGCCCGGCTCGTCGAGGCGGCGCGGAGCGTCTTCGCGGAGACCGGTGTCGACAGCCCGCTGGAGAACATCGCCGAGCGCGCGGGCGTCGGTATCGCGACGCTCTACCGCCGCTTCCCGACACGCGAGGAGCTCGTCGCCGCGACCTACGAGGCCAAGATGGCCGAGATCGCCGACATCACCGAGGAGGCGCTGCGCACGCCCGACGCCTGGACGGGCCTGCGCGACTGCATCGAGCGCTTCTGCACGATGCAGGCCGAGAACCGCGGCTTCAGCAGCGCCGTCATCATGGCGCTGCCGCTCGCGACGGACGCGCCGGCCCACCGCGAGCGGCTGCGCTCGAACCTCGCGGCGCTCATCCAGCGCGCCCAGGAGGAGGGCACCCTCCGCGACGACTTCGTCCTGGAGGACATCACGATCCTCATGATGGCCACCGGGGGAATCCTGCGCGTCACCCGCGATGCCGCGCCCCACGCGTGGCGCCGGATGCTCGCGTACCAGCTGGAGGCGTTCCGTACGACCGGGGCTGGCGGCCCGGCCGATCCCCTGCCCACCGCGCCCACCGCCATGCAGCTGCGCCGCGCCGCGGAGGCCCACCGGGCCCGCATGCGGCAGTCACCCCCGGCGGCTCCCGTCCCCTGAACGCCGGCCCCGGAGAACCCGGGCCCCGGCGCCGGCTACACCGTGGGCAGCCAGTCCACCTTCCCCGCCAGCAGCGCGTACCCGACGAACGCCCCGATGTCGAGCAGCGCGTGCGCCGCCACCAGCGGTCCGACCCGCCCCCAGCGCCGGTACAGGAGGACGAACACCACGCCCATCACCATGTTGCCGAGGAAGCCGCCGATGCCCTGGTAGAGGTGGTACGAGCCGCGCAGCACCGAGCTCCCCACGAGCGCCGCCATCGGCGTCCAGCCCAGCTGCCCGAGCCTGCGCAGCAGATATCCGACGACGATCACCTCCTCCAGCACGGAGTTCTGCACCGCAGAGAGAATCAGCACCGGGAACTTCCACCACACATTCGGCAGCGACTCCGGCTGGACGGTCAGATTGAAGCCGGTCGCCTGCATCACCAGGTAGAACGCGAGCCCGGCGCTGCCGATCCCGGCCGCCACCAGCGTGCCGCGCCCCAGATCCGGCCAGAGCCGCCGGCCGTCGAAGCCGATGTCCCGTATCCCGCTGCCCTCGCGCAGCAGCAGATGCGCGACCAGCGCGACCGGCACCAGGGCCGTACTGATGTAGAAGAGCTGAAGGGAGAGGTCGAGCCAGGGCCGTCCCGGGGCGGCCGACGAATTGAGCCTGGCCGCCTGCTCGTTCAGCGCCTGGGGCGCGGTGAGCGACCCGATGAACCGGATCAGCGCCCCGACGCCGCTGGCGCCCAGCGAGAGCGCGAGGACGAGCAGGGTCTCGGACCGCAGGGTCCGGCGCGCGACGGCCCCCGGCATCACGGCCCCCCGCGCCTCGGTCCCAGGACCGGGCTTCGGCCCCGGCTCCATCCGCTGCTCGGTCCCCTCGTCCGGCCCGCGATCCCGCCCCTGCTCCGGACCGTCCACCTGTCCCGCCTCCGCCCGCACACCGGCCTCCAGTTCAATTCATCCCGGTGAGGAATCCGGGTCTCATCCCGCGCACCGTGCCGCTAGGGTCTCGCATACGAGTACGAAGATCGCGCCGGACCCGCACCTCCAGCACTCCCCACCATCCCCCTCTCCCACCTTCCGCAAAGGAGGGGCGTCACCGTCATGGGACGTCACAGCTTGCCCGATGTGCGGCCGGCGAGCGCGGGCAGGGCCCGTTCGCCGCGCCGTCGCAACGTCGCCACAGCCGCCGCGCTCGTGCTGGCCGTGGCTGCAGGCACCGGAATCGCGGCACGCGCCGGTCTGCTCTCCTTCGGCGCACCCTGCGACCGGGATCCCGTACGGCTGGACATCGTCGCGTCCCCGGACATCGCGCCCGCCCTCCGCGAGACGGCCGACCGCGCGGGGCGGGACAAGGTGACCTCCGACGGCCGCTGTCTCGCCGTACGGGTCACCGCCCGCGACAACTTCAAGGTGGCGCGCGCACTCGCCACCGGCGCCGCCGGCACCACCAGCGGCTCGGGCGCCCCCACGTACCAGGTATGGATACCCGACTCCGGCGTCTGGGTGGACCGCGCCAAGGGCGCGGGCGACGGCATCCCGCTGACCCCGGCCGGGAACGTGGCGTCCTCCCCGGTGACGCTGGCCGCCGTACCCGCCTCCGCGCGGACCCTGGGCTGGCCCAGGAAGACGTACACCTGGTCCGATCTGGCGCAGGCCGCGACCGGCGGCGGCCTGCCGCGCGTCGGTTCGGCCGATCCGGCGCGCAGCGCCTCCGGGCTGCTCGCGCTGAGCGCCATGGCGGAGTCGTCGCAGCAGGACGGCGCCGAGGGCGACACACGTACGGCCGCCACCGCCAAGCTCCTCTCCGAGCGCGTCGCCGACTCGGACCTCCAGCTGCTGGACACCCTGGCGCAGGACGACTCGGGCGCGGAGAAGGGCAATCCGCGCCGCAACGAGGCGGTACTGATCTCCGAACAGGCCGCGTTCACCCACAACGCCGAGGGCAACGGCGTGGCCGGCCTCAACCTCTTCTATCCCACGGACGGCGCGCCCGCGCTCGACTATCCGTACAGCCTGGTCAATCAGACCGAACTGACCACGGACCAGAGCCGCGCCGCGATGCGCTTCATGGCGCTGCTCGGCGAGGAGCGCTCGTACCGCACGCTGGAGCGGTACGGTTTCCGGGCGGCGAACGCACCGGCGACCGACGAGGTGCTGCGGACGGCGGGCGGCCGTTCACCCCAGCCGTACGGCGGCGAGGACGCCAGGCCGCCATCGGCGGAGGCGGTGCAGCGCGCGCTCGGGCTGTGGACGGTGACGGTGCGCAGCGCCCGGCTGACGACGGTGGTCGACGCCTCCGGATCGATGGCGGCGCCGGTGCCCGGCCGCTCCGGCCAGAGCCGGATGGAGGTCACGAAGGCGTCGCTGCTGCGGGCGCTCTCCCAGTTCACCGCCGAGGACGAGATCGGCCTGTGGGAGTTCGCCACCCGGCTCGACGGCTCGAAGGACTACCGCGTGCTGGAGCGGACGGCCCGGCTCGGGGAGCGGGTCACGGGCGGCGGCACCCACCGCGAGCGGCTGTCCGACGCCTTCGCGGCGCTCCGCCCCGTACCGGACGGTGACACCGGGCTGTACGACACGACGCTGGCCGCCTACAAGGAGGCGCGGTCCTCCTATGTGAGCGGCAAGTTCAACGCGCTCGTCATCCTCACCGACGGCTCGAACAAGGACGACGACAGCATCTCGCGCGCCAATCTGATCGAGCGGCTGAAGGCGCTCGCCGACCCCGCGCGCCCGGTGCCGCTGATCGCGGTCGCGGTGGGCCCGGACGCCGACCGGGCCGAGGTCGACAGGATCGCGAAGGCCACGGGCGGGGCGGGGTACG
This sequence comes from Streptomyces sp. NPDC093109, assembly GCF_040701725.1. Classification (NCBI taxonomy): domain Bacteria; kingdom Bacillati; phylum Actinomycetota; class Actinomycetes; order Kitasatosporales; family Streptomycetaceae; genus Streptomyces; species Streptomyces sp. NPDC093109. The sequence goes on along the minus strand of NZ_JBFBEZ010000036.1, from coordinate 17,344 downwards.
AGGTGAGCGATCCGGCCGACATCCAGTCCGTACTGCTCAAGGCGATCATGCTCTCGGCCGCGTCGACCACCCCCTGAACGGTACGTTCCGAGCCGGTACGGTACGCCCGGCACCGGCGCCCGCCACCGCATCGCCCACCCCGTCACCGCACCGCCCGCCTCGTCACCTCACCCCCGCCTCACCCCACTCCACGCGACCGCCCCGGGAACCCCACCGGCCACGTGTGCACCGGCTCTCCCTCGTGCATCAGCTCGCAGTACCGGCGGGTCATGGCCGCCAGGGCCGCGTCCCGCTCCAGCCCGGCCTCCAGCGCCCGGTGGAAGGTGTCCACCTGCCAGGAGGCCCCGTTCACCCGCCGCTTGCACCGCTCCTCGATCACTCCGAGGTAGAAGTCCCGGTCCGCGGGCTCGATGTGCCACGCGTCGAGCCCGGCCGCGGCGAGCGGCAGCAGCTCGTCCCGTACGAGCTTCACCGTCGGCACCGTCGTGATGCCCGCCGCCCGCCCCGGGCGCGGCCAGCGCAGCTCGGCGTCGATGCCGTGGCGGCAGGCGGCGTCGAAGTTCGCGGCGGCGTCGGCGAAGGGCAGCCGGCTCCACACCGGCCGGCTGTCCTCGGCGAGCGCGCGCACCAGCCCGTAGTAGAAGGCGGCGTTGGCGATCACATCGGTGACCGTGGGGCCCGCGGGCAGCACCCGGTTCTCCACGCGCAGATGCGGTGCGCCGTCGGCCACCTCGTACACCGGCCGGTTCCAGCGGTAGACCGTGCCGTTGTGCAGCACCAGCTCCTGGAGGTCCGGCACGCCCCCGCGGTCCAGCACCGCCAGCGGGTCCTCGTCGCCGCAGATCGGCAGCAGCGGCGGGAAGTAGCGGACGTTCTCCTCGAAGAGGTCGTACGCGGAGCCGATCCAGCGCTCGCCGAACCAGGTCCGGGGGCGCACCCCCTGGGCCTTCAGCTCCGGCGGCCTGGTGTCGGTGGCCTGTTCGAAGAGCGGCGGCCGGGACTCCCGCCACAGCTCGTGGCCGAACAGGAAGGGCGCGTTGGCACCCAGTGCCACCTGCACCGCGGCCACGCACTGGGCCGCGTTCCACACATCGGCGAACCGGTCGGGGGTGACCTGGAGATGCAGCTGTACGGAGGTGCAGGCGGCTTCCGGGGTGATCGACGACGAGGTGCAGGAGAGCCGCTCCACCCCCTCGATGTCGAGGGTGAAATCCTCTCCCCTGGCCGCGGTCATCTGCTGGTTGAGGAGTGCGTAGCGGTCGGCGTCGGAGAGGTTCGCGGAGACCACGTCGTGCCGGGTGAGCGTCGGCAGAATTCCGATCATCACGATCCCGGCGTCGACCTCGGTCGCTTTGCGGTGCGCATATCCGAGGCCGGTGCGCAGTTCTTCCACGAGCTGGTCGAGAACCCGTCCCCCCAGCCTGTGGGGCGCCACATTCACTTCCAGGTTGAACATTCCGAGTTCGGTCTGGAAATCGCCGCTCGCGATGCGCTTCAGCACCTCCGCATTCATCATGCGGGGCATCCCGTCGGAGCCCGCCAGATTCAGCTCGATCTCCAGGCCCATCAGGTTCTTGGGCCGATCGAACCTCTCCTCCGCCAGGAGCCGCTCCAGCACCGTCAGGCACTGCTGGAGCTTCCTGCGGTATCTCTGCCGATCGGACAGCTCCGAACCGTCCGACTCGACTTTCTCCCCCATCGAAGTGTCCCTCCTCGAGTGGGCAGCCCGCGGCACCGGCCGCTCGCGTCACGATCGATAATGCCCACACCGTGTGATCCGTAACGTCATCCGTCCCGTCGGCGCGCCGCGAGGGGTAGTGTGGGCCATCGGTCGTGCGGCACATTCCTTTGGCAAGGCGTGGTACTCCCGTTTCCACTGCCCGACTGTCCGCGAAAAACGCCGTCGGGTTTCAGCCGTCCCCGCTGGATGAATCATCCCAGGCCAGGCACCCTTCGTTCCGGTTTTATCCGTGAAAAGTCCGGGAGAGATGGACTTAATAGTGCCTTGCCCGCAATATCCGGGACAGCTAGAAGAAACATGACGTGAACACGTGTCGTATAAACTCCGCGTACGAGGCAGAGAGTCGGCGGCCGGGCGTACACCCCGAAGCCCACCTCTGACCCCGCATGCCGACAGCGACGTCCGCAACAGTCATGCACCACCTCACGCGTCACCCTGTCTCCTGAGTGAGAGGCAACCCACCATGCCGCTGCAAGTACCCCCGGCCCCGGCGCCCGCTCTGCGCAGCGTTCTCGCGGCACTCAGTTCCCCCACCGCCGTGCGCGATGCCCGCACCCCGGCCCTCCAGTCCGTCCAGGGACCTCTGACCCCGGAACTCCCTCTCCCCGTCCATGTCCTCGACCACGTCACCCCCTCGGGGGGCCGTACGTCAGGACCCGACGGCCGCACGCCCCGCACCCGGCTGGCGGGCTGGCGTTTCCTGATCCGCAGCGGTGAGCGCACCGTGGCCGCCGCCGACACGATGCTCACCGCCGACGGCTGGACCTTCTCCCGCTTCTTCGAGGGCCCGTACCTCACCGCCACGGAGCGCGCGCTGCGGCAGGCCGACTCCCTGACGACCACCTATCAGCCACGGCTGCTGTCGGTGCCCGAGCTGTACATGCTCACTCTCTGGCTGCACGGGGACATGTCCGCGGACGCCGCCACGGGCAGCCCGGACCCGGCCGACATCCTGGTGCCGCTGGCGCCCGCGCCGCCGGGCATCGCGGCGCACCGTCCGCACCGGGTCGCCGAGCTGCTGCCGATGATCGGACTGCGGCTCACCCCGCCTCCGCTGCTGCGCACGCCGGCCTGATCCGGCCCGGTTTCGCCGGCCGCCCCCCGGCCGCCCGTCCGGACTAGTCCGGAGGGGCTACCCAGAACCACCCGAAAAGTCGGTGCAGTTGACCTGAACCGTCCGGCCGGGTGACGCGTCCTTGAGCAAGAGGAAGTACTGCCGTGAAATCCCTGCGGATTGCTCTCCGTGGGGCAACACTGTGACAGGACACGACAGATACGGGGGGCGGCCGTGACCACATCGAGCCGCGGGACACTCACGACGACACAGCGAAAGAACTCGCCCATGTGCCAGCACCAGCCATCCTGCCCGACAGCCGACTCCGCCGACCGCGACGCCGCCCGACTGCGGGCGCACCACCCGGAGCAGGGCTGGAGTCTGCTGTGCAATGGCGTTCTGGTCTTCGAGGACACCGGTGAACTGCTGCCGAACGGGAAGATCATCGCCCCGCACCGGCCGCAGCGTACCGAGCGCGTGGTGACGGCCGCCTGACACCGCCCGCACCCCGAAGACCTGGGGCCGGCCCGGAGAACCTCCTCCGCACCGGCCCCGACGCACATTCCGCCCCGACGCGCTTCCGCTCGGGCCGGCGGTCTCTCCGGTCAGTGGTCGTACGCGTCCAGCGGCGGGCAGGAGCAGACCAGGTTGCGGTCGCCGAACGCGCCGTCGATCCGGCGGACCGGCGGCCAGTACTTGTCCGCGGCGGAGACACCGGCGGGGAAGACCGCCTCGTTCCGCGTGTACGCGTGCTCCCACTCGCCGCCCAGCGCCGCCGCGGTGTGCGGGGCGTTGCGCAGCGGGTTGTCGTCGGCGGGCCACTCGCCCGAGGCGACCTTCTCGATCTCCGTACGAATGGCGATCATCGCCTCGCAGAAGCGGTCGATCTCGGTGAGATCCTCGCTCTCGGTCGGTTCGATCATCAGCGTGCCCGCCACCGGGAACGACATCGTCGGCGCGTGGAAGCCGTAGTCGATCAGCCGCTTCGCGATGTCGTCGACGCTGACGCCGGTGGCCTTGGACAGCGGCCGGAGATCCACGATGCACTCGTGCGCGACCAGCCCGTTCGGACCGGTGTAGAGCACCGGGTAGTGCGGCTCCAGCCGCTTGGCGATGTAGTTCGCGGCGAGCACGGCGACCTGCGTCGCGCGCTTGAGGCCCGCGCCGCCCATCAGCCGTACGTACGCCCACGAGATCGGCAGGATGCCGGCCGAGCCCCAGGGAGCGGCCGAGATCGGCCCCACACCGGTCGCGGGCCCAGCGGCCGGCTGGAGCGGGTGGTTGGGCAGGTACGGCGCGAGGTGGGCCCGTACGCCGACCGGACCGACACCGGGACCGCCGCCGCCGTGCGGGATGCAGAACGTCTTGTGCAGGTTCAGATGGGAGACGTCCGAGCCGAACCTGCCCGGCTTCGCGAGCCCCACCAGCGCGTTGAGGTTGGCGCCATCCACGTACACCTGGCCGCCCGCGTCGTGCACCGCCGCGCAGATGTCGCCGATGTGCTCCTCGAACACCCCGTGGGTGGACGGGTAGGTGACCATCAGGACGGCCAGCTCCGCGCCGTACTTGTCGATCTTGGCGTGCAGATCCTCGACGTCGACGTCGCCGTCCTCGCGGGTCTTGACGACGACGACCTTCATCCCTGCCATCACCGCGCTCGCCGCGTTCGTGCCGTGCGCGGAGGACGGGATGAGGCAGACCGTACGCCCGGTGTCCCCGTTGGCCCGGTGGTACGCCCGGACGGCCAGCAGCCCGGCCAGCTCGCCCTGCGAACCGGCGTTGGGCTGGAGGGAGACCGCGTCGTAGCCGGTGACCTCGGCGAGCCGCTCCTCCAGCTCCCCGATGAGCGTCAGATAGCCCCGCGCCTGCTCCGCCGGGGCGAACGGGTGCAGCGCGCCGAACTCGGGCCAGGTGACCGGCTCCATCTCGGTGGTCGCGTTCAGCTTCATCGTGCAGGAGCCGAGCGGGATCATCCCGCGGTCCAGCGCGTAGTCCCGGTCGGCGAGGCGGCGCAGATAGCGCAGCATCGCCGTCTCGGAGCGGTACTGGTGGAAGACGGGGTGCGTCAGATAGTCGTCGGTCCGCAGCAGGGCGCCCGGCAGCGCGTCGTCCGTGCCGGCGTCCAGCGCCTCGACGTCGGCCTCGACGCCGAACGCGGCCCACACCGTGGCCAGCTGGTCGCGGCCGGTGGTCTCGTCGCAGGCCATGGAGACCCGGTCGGCGTCGACCTGCCGCAGGTTGACCCCGCCCTCGCGGGCGGCGGCCACGACGGCGGCGGCCCGGCCGGGCACCACCGCGGTCAGCGTGTCGAAGTACGTGTCGTGCGCGAGCCGTACGCCGCCCGCGCGCAGCCCGGCGGCGAGCAGCGCCGCGTACCGGTGCGTGCGCCGCGCGATGGACCGCAGCCCCTCAGGACCGTGGTAGACCGCGTACATCCCGGCCATCACGGCGAGCAGCACCTGCGCGGTGCAGATGTTGCTGGTGGCCTTCTCGCGCCGGATGTGCTGCTCGCGGGTCTGGAGCGCCAGCCGGTACGCCTTGTTGCCGTCGGCGTCCACCGACACACCGACGAGCCGGCCCGGCAGGCTGCGCGCGAACTGCTCGCGTACGGCCATGAATCCGGCGTGCGGTCCGCCGAAGCCCATCGGGACCCCGAAGCGCTGGGTGGTGCCGACGGCGATGTCCGCGCCCAGTTCGCCGGGGGAGGCGAGCAGGGTCAGCGCGAGCAGATCGGCGGCGACGGTGACGACCGCGCCCAGCTCGTGCGCCCGCTCGATCACGGCGCGCAGGTCCCGGACATCGCCGGAGGCGCCCGGGTACGGCAGGAGCACACCGAAGACGCCCCGCTCGGCGATCTCCGCCGGGATGCCCTCGCCGAGATCCGCGACCACCACCTCCACGCCGGTGGGCTCGGCGCGGGTCTCGATCACGGCGATGGTCTGCGGCAGGTTGTCGGCGTCGACCAGGAAGACACCGCCCTTGACCTTGCCGACGCGCCGCGACAGCGCCATCGCCTCGGCCGCCGCCGTGCCCTCGTCGAGCAGCGAGGCGCCGGAGGTCGGCAGCCCGGTCAGCTCGGCCACCACGGTCTGGAAGTTGAGCAGGGCCTCCAGGCGGCCCTGCGAGATCTCCGGCTGGTACGGGGTGTACGCCGTGTACCAGGCGGGGTTCTCCATCACGTTGCGCAGGATCACCGGCGGGGTGAACGTCCCGTAGTAGCCGAGGCCGATCATCGGCGCCAGCACCTGGTTGCGGTCGGCGAGCGCGCGCAGCTCGGCCAGTACCTCGGCCTCCGTACGGGCGTCGGGCAGCCGCAGCGCCTCGGCGCTCTTGATCGCGTCGGGCACGGCGGCGGCGGTCAGCTCGTCGAGCGAGCCGTAGCCGACCTGCGCCAGCATCTTCGCCTGCGCGCCCGCGTCGGGGCCTATGTGGCGCTGCTCGAAGGGAATGCCTCGCTCCAGCTGGGCGAGCGGAATGCGATGGGCGTTCATAACGGAAGGCCTCCTGGTCTGCTACGACCTGCGAGGGGCACCAGGACGCGGGTGCCCGGACGGCCTCCCCCTCTGTCATCTGACCTGAGAGCTTCACCGGGCCGCCGCGAGGCGGTCCGGCTTTCACCGTCGGTGAGGGCGGATGCCCACCGGGCACCGACCTGCTTTCCAGAGTGACCTCGTCCGCGCGGTACGGGGGCCTGAGAGATTCCGGGGAGGAGTTGCTCCTTCGGCGCCTCCGGAGATCTCTCCGGAGGACTCTCCCGCACGGGGTCAGCAGCCGTTCGCCAGCCTACCAGCGGCCCTCTTCGGGCGGCTTTCGAGTGGCCGCCGTCCCGGATCTGCACTTCTGTGGGCACTAGGACTTCTGTGAGCACCAGGACTTCTGTGGGCACCAGGAGCAGCCGCGACCAGTTGGAGGGACCGTGGAGACCGATATCGATCCGCGCAGCCTGATAGGGCGCAAGGCGTTCGACCGGGACGGCCACAGACTCGGCACGGTGGACGAGGTGTATCTCGACGACGCCACCGGCGTACCGGAGTGGGCGGCCGTACGCACCGGCCTGTTCAGCCGCGACGCGTTCGTCCCCCTCGCCCCCAGCACCCTGGCCGACGACGGGCTGCGGGTCCCGTTCGACCGCGCGCTCATCAAGGACGCGCCCGACTTCGGGGTGGGCCGTCATCTCTCGCCCGACCAGGAGCTCCAGCTCTACCGCCATTACGGCCTCGCCCTCCCCGAACCCGGCCCGCCCGAGCGGCCCGCGTCCCTCTCCGACCGGGACGCGGAACGGAACTTCGGGCGGCTGGCCGGACAGGAGGACTGAACCGGCGCGCACGCCGTGGACGGCACCAGGGGCAGCGGCTCGGAGAGCACCAGATCGGGATCGTCGACCCAGAACGTCCGCACCCACCCCGGCGCGGACCCCGGCTCCTCGAACCGTACGGTCACTCTCCGCAGCCCGCTGCCCTGCACCCAGCCCGGCCCGAACTCGGCGTGGCGCACATCGTGCCCGGCCGGGAACCGCCGGTCCTCGGTCGGCTCCGGTGCCTCCGGCGTCACGGCCGCCACCGGCGTCTCCCCGGCACCGTCCGCCTCCCCGGCCGCCTGCTCCCCCGGCGCCGCGCCGCCCGGCTCCCCGGCGCTCCGGCCGGCCTGCTCGGCAGCCTCGCGGCCCGCGGCGGCCGCCTGCGCGAACAGGTCCTCCTGCGTGTAGTCCGCGAGACCGGTCACCCCCACCCCCAGCAGCCGTACCCCGCCGGTGGTGTCCACCGCCTCCAGCAGCCGCCCGGCGGCCTCCCGCACCACCCCTGGATCGTCCGTGGGCCCGCGCAGCGTCTCCGAACGGGTCAACGTCGAGAAGTCGTACCGCCGGACCTTCAGGACCACGGTGCGCCCCGAGTGCCCGGCCGCCCGCAGCCGCTCCACACACCGCTCGGCGAGCCGGTCGACCTCCGCGCGCACCCGGACCCGGTCGTGCAGATCGACGTCGAAGGTGTCCTCCACCGACACGGACTTGGTCTCGCGCTCGGACACCACGGGCCGGTCGTCGTACCCCCGCGCCATCCGGTACAGCGAAGCGCCGTGCGCCTTCCCCAGCAGCCGTACGAGTTCGTCCTCGCCCGCCTCGGCCAGATGGGCGACGGTGGTCATCCCGGCCCGCCGCAGGTGCTCCCCGGTGGCGGGTCCCACCCCGGGCAGGGTCCGTACGGACAGGGGCCCCAGCAGCTCACGCTCCGTGCCCGGCTCTATGAGGACGAGCCCGTCGGGCTTGGCCCGCTCGGAGCCGATCTTCGCGAGCATCTTCGAGCCGGCCAGCCCCACCGACCCGGCCAGCCCGGTGGCCGCCCTGATGTCCTCGCGCAGCCGCTCACCGGCCGCGAGCGCCGAGGCGGTGTCGTGGGCCGTGCCGCCCGCCTCCAGGTCCACGAACGCCTCGTCCAGGCTCAGCGGCTCCACCAGCGGGGACAGCGCCCGCAGCAGGGCCATCACCCGGTCGCTGACCTCCCGGTAGACCGTGAAGCGCGGCACCAGATACGCCGCGTTCGGCGCCAGCCGTCTCGCCTGCGCCATCGGCATCGCCGAATGCACCCCGAACCGCCTGGCCTCGTACGAGGCGGTCGAGACCACCCCGCGCGGACCCAGCCCGCCGACCACCACCGGTTTTCCGCGCAGGCTCGGCTTCGCCGCCTGCTCTGCGGCGGCGAAGAACGCGTCCATGTCGAGATGCAGAATCGTCGGTGCGGCTCTCACCTCTCCGATGCTGCCTCACACCACTGACAACGGGCTCTCCGGCGCCGCCGGAGGCCCGCGTCAGACGGCCCGGTCGCGGCGTCTTCGCGCCAGCTCGTCGGCCGGATTGTGCCCGATCAGCGTCTCGCCCGTGTCGACGCGCTCCCCGTGCAGCTGGGACAGCGCGGCCTCGACATCCCGCCACACCACCCCGACCGCGATCCCGAAGACTCCCTGCCCGCCCTGGAGCAGGCTCACGACCTCGTCGGGCGAGGAACACTCGTGGACGGTCGCGCCGTCGCTCATGAGCGTCATCCGGTCCAGGTCCTGGAAGCCCCGGGCCCGCAGATGCTGGACGGCCGCCCGGATGTTCTGCAACGCGACGCCGGTGTCCAGGAACCGCTTCACGATCTTGAGGACGACCACGTCCCGGAAGCTGTAGAGCCGCTGCGTGCCCGATCCGTGCGCCGGCCGCACGGACGGCTCGACCAGCCCCGTACGCGCCCAGTAGTCCAACTGGCGGTACGTGATGCCCGCCGCCGCGCACGCGGTCGGACCCCGGTATCCGACCGTCTCCGCACCGGGTCCTGGCGCGCTGCTGTGAAGCGGATACGGACCGCCCGCCGCCGTACCGTCGCCGATGCTTCTCACGCCGACCCTCCGTCCTTGACCTGCCCTGTCGAAGGTAGGCAGTCACCCGGGGTGCGTCAACGATCGCCACACTCGCCACGCCGAGTGATAATCACCCTGAGAGTGGTTTCCCGTGTCCCGTTCCGGGGAAGGGCTGACCGAATGCCCTGACGGGAGCACCTTACGGTGCTCCCCGGGACGGTCACTGGCTGTTGGTACCGAAGTCCTCCGGCGAGATCTGGTCGAGGAACTCGCGGAACTTCTCCACCTCGTCCTCCTGCTCGTCCGGGATGGCGATGCCGGCATCGTCCAGAACCCCGTCACTGCCGTAGATCGGCGTGCCCGTGCGCAGTGCCAGCGCTATGGCATCCGACGGCCTGGCGCTCACCTCGACCCCGCTCGCGAAGACCAGCTCCGCGTAGAAGACCCCTTCCCGCAGGTCCGTGATCCGGACTTCGGTCAGCTCCTGGCCGACCGCCTCCAGCACGTCCTTGAAGAGATCATGGGTCAGCGGCCGGGCCGGGGCCATGCCCTGCTGGGCGAAGGCGATCGCGGTCGCCTCCCCCGGTCCGATCCAGATGGGGAGGTACCGATCGCCTCCCACTTCACGCAGGAGCACGATCGGTTGGTTGGAGGGCATTTCCACCCGGACACCCACAACGTCGAGCTCGTTCACACAGCAACCCTAGGACGTGCCCGGCAGGTTTGGGTAGTCGGGCTCCCCCATGATCAGTACCGGCGGTCCCCGAGAGCCGTGTGGAACAGCGCCTGGTGCAGCCGTACGGAGAGCGTGGCGAGTTCCTTCGTGGTCGCCTCGGCATGGGCCCTGGTCTGCGGGTTACGGTGCCGCCGCAGCGGCGCGACCACCTGTTCGACCAGTCCGGCCTCGCGTTCGGCGGCCGCTTTCATCACCCGGAGGTGCCTGGGTTCCAGCCCGAATCTGGCGAGATCCGAGACCAGTTTCGCCACGGTGACGGCCTCCGGGTCGTATCCGCCGTCCGGCATCGGGGTGATGAGCCCGTACGACTCCCACTCCGCGAGCATGCCCTCCTCGGCCCCGGCGGCGGCGAGCAGCTCCTCCCGGCCGATCCGCGCGACGGTGGGAGCCCCCGATTCCGCCTCGGGAAGGCCCTCCAGCGGCCCCCGCTGCGGCGCGGGCAGCTGGACGTGCTCGCCCCGCCCCAGGGCGTCCAGATGCTCCCTGATGACCTTGAGCGGCAGATAGTGGTCCCGCTGCATCCGCAGGATCCGCGCCAGCCGCTCCACGTCGTCGGGACTGAATTTGCGGTAGCCGGAAGGCGTTCTGCGCGGTTCGACGAGCCCCTCGGCCTCCAGAAAGCGGATCTTGGAGATCGAGACCTCGGGAAACTCGTCCCGCAGCCTGGCCAGCACCGCGCCGATGCTGATCAGCGGCTCGGGTGCCCGGGCGGTGCCGGATCCGGCACCGCCCCTCGATGTACGCGGCATGGACCTTCCCTGAGGGTCACACGCCCCGCTGGCTCGCGTAGAAGACCAGCCGGTACTTACCGATCTGGACCTCGTCGCCGTTCGCCAGCAGGACCGAATCGATCCGCTCACGATTGACGTACGTACCGTTCAGGCTGCCGACGTCCGAGACGGTGAAGTGCCCGTCCGCGCCCCGGCGGAAATCGACATGGCGACGCGACACGGTCACATCGTCCAGGAAGATGTCGCTCTCCGGGTGACGGCCCGCCGTGGTCAGCTCACCGTCCAGCAGGAAGCGGCTGCCCGAGTTCGGACCGCGGCGCACCACCAGCAGCGCCGAGCCGGACGGCAGCGCGTCGACCGCCGCCTGCGCCTCCGGGGTCAGCGACGGAAGCGACGTCTGCCCCGTCACCTCGGAGTCGTACGCCTCAAGACCCGAGATGGAGATCGTCGAGGTCTGCTCCGAAGCACGCTCCGGGGGAACCCCGCCCCGCAGCGGCGCACCGCAGTTGGAGCAGAACCGGCTCGCGGCGGTGTTCTCGTGACCGCATCTCGTACAGACCGGCAAGCCCGCCATCGTGGGACCCTCCTGCCGCGACTGCCCACCGGGGGCAGATGATTCCCCGAAACCTATGCGGCCGGAACCGGCAGGGTCAACAGACGACGCGCCGTGGCCCTCCGCCGGCCCGCCCCCCACCTGGTCACGGAAGAGCGGGCGCTCACCGCTCGACTCCTCACTCCCACCCTGGCGCGAGGCGCGATGGCGGTTGGCGCCGCCGTCCTCGCGCGCGCTCTTGCCGAACAACTTCCCAAACAACTTCACGGGCGATTCCCCTTGACCGAAACAGACCCGCCCGTGGGGCAGGACGAACCCTGAATGAATACACCTGCCGGCGCGGACATCATGACAACGTCCGTATCCACCCGACAGTTTCCACCACTCACCACGCTGATCGTGCGCCGACCCCCCGCAACCTCATGCCCGCGTACGACAGCTGCCATGCACCCCCGCTTCACCGCGATGACGACCGAGCGTAGTCAGGTCGCTTCGCCGCTCGCAAGGCATCCACAATGATCTTCTCAGCCCGGGTCACGGTGGCCGTGGCCTGCTCCTTCTCCAGCGTCTGAACCACTCCGCCGGGGATGTTGAGGGCCGGTTCCAGATCCTGCGGCTTGCCGATGACCTTGAAGCTGTACGGCGCGCCGACCGCCTTGCCGTCCACCTGTACGTCACCCCCCGTACCGGAGAAGAATGTACCGGCGACCACCCGGACGTCATTGACCTGGATGGCCTCGGCGCCCGCTGCGCGCAGCTCCTGGAGGGCGTCGAGCAGCATGTCGGGCGTGACCGTCCCATTCGGGTCGTCGACGGTCAGCGTGATCCCCGGCCCCTGCGCGGCGACGGTGCCCGCCAGGATGCCCAGCTGCTGTTCCTTCTCCCGGGTCTGCTTGCGCGCCTCCTCCGCCTGGTCCGAGCTGTTCTCCAGCTCGGTGCGCTGGTCGTCCAGGCGCTGTCTCTCGTCCTCCAGCCGCTGCGTACGGTTGTCCAGCTCGTCGAGGATCCGCACCAGGTCCTCCTGCCGGGCTCCCCGCAGCGCGGTGTCGTCGTTGTTGGACGCGACCTGGATCGCAAGACCGAGCCCCAGCCCGAACAGCAGCAGCGCCACCACGAGCTGAGCCCGTGTCACCCGGGGCGGCCACAGCCCCGCCGCCAACCGCTGGCGTCCGGTGAGCTGTTGGGGCCGCTCGGCGGTCTCCGGAGCCTCCGGGGCAGCCTGAGGGGCCTCCTCGCCCGGCGTGGCGCCCGAGGGCTCGCCCAGCGGCGTCCCCGGCGCCCCCGGCGCCCCCGGCGCCCCAGGAGCCTCCGGCACCCCAGGAATCTCGGGCGTCTCGGGAGTCCCGGAACTGTCGGGACTCCCCGGTGTCTCTCCGCCCGGCTTGTTCTCGCTGTTCATCGGCCTCACGCCCGGAACACGTGCCGGCGGATCGCGGCAGCGTTGGAGAAGATCCGGATGCCGAACACGACGACCACTCCGGTGGAGAGCTGGGCGCCCACGCCCAGCTTGTCGCCAAGGAAGACGATGAGCGCGGCGACGACCACGTTCGACAGGAAGGAGACCACGAACACCTTGTCGACGAAGATCCCGTCGAGCATGGCACGCAGGCCGCCGAAGACCGCGTCGAGCGCGGCGACGACGGCGATGGGCAGGTAGGGCTCGACCACTGCCGGCACCTCGGGCCGGACCAACAGTCCGACCACGACTCCCACGACGAGGCCCAGTACGGCGATCACGATGTGCCCTTCTCGGTGTCGGCCGCGCTCTGCCCGTTGTCCTTCCCACGGGCGGCGGCCTTCGGTTCTGCGGTACGTACGATCAGGCTCGGCGCGGCGGGCAGCCGCACCTCCGCCTGCTCGGAGATCTTGGTACGGACGGCGAAGTCCTCGTGCAGCGAGCGCAGATAGCGACCGTCGGCACTGGCCTGAAACGCGCTGCTCAGCTTCTTGGCATCACCCACAGCGAGCACCGTGTACGGCGGCACCAGGGGCCTGTTGTCGACCAGTATGGCGTCGCCCGCGGCCCGGATCGCGGAGAGCGAGGTCAGCCGCTGGTCGTTGATCGCGATCGCTTCCGCGCCCGACTCCCAGAGGCCGTTGACGACCCGCTGCATGTCCCGGTCCCTGACCCGTCCGGTGTCGGCGAAACCACTGCTCTCGCGCGGTCCGCCGCCGTCGCCCGCCGAGGCGTCCTTCGCGTCGTCCACCACGAGTCGCACACCGGGACCCCGCACCGGGGTCGCGCCGGCGAGCAGCGCCACCAGCTCCCCCTGGTCGCCGCCCCGCGTCCGCAGGGCGGCCCGCTGCCGGTCGCCGACCTCGCCGCGCAGCTTCTCGACCGTGCGCGCCAGCGAGTCGGCCGCGGCCGTCTCGGAGTTGATCCGGTCGATGAGCTCCTCGCGCTCCTTCGCCACGACCGGCGCCGAGATCCGCGCCTGGGCCGCGCCGACGGTGACCACCAGGGCGGCCAGCACCAGTCCTGCCGCGAGCCCCAGCTTCGCCTTGAGCGTCCGGGGCAGTCCGCCCCCCTCGGCGTCCCTGCGGGCCGCCGCCTCCGCGTAGCCCTCGTCCAGACTGTGGTTCATCACACTGTTCAGCAGCGACATCGACGCGTCGGGACGCGGGGGCGGAGAACCGGTGCTCCGATCGGGGGACTGCTGCGACATGCCGCACATCGTCGCACGTCGGTGGCGCTACCGCCGAATGGCCCCACACGCGTGCCGGACGGCGTCCGTGGACACCGTCCGGCACACTGCTGTCACACGTTCCGAACGGCCCTAATGCCCGGCGCCGTCCACCACCGCCGACCACTCGTCGAGCAGCGCCTGGGCGGACGCGTCGTCAGGACCCTCCGCCCACAGATGGGTGACGGCCTCGGCGGGATCGGGCAGGACCATCACCCAGCGACCGTCGGCCTCCACCACACGCACCCCGTCGGTGGTGTCCACCTGCCGGTCCCCGGCCGCCTCGACGACGCTGCGCATCACCAGCCCCTTGACGGCCCACGGGGTGGCCAGATCACGTCGTAGCACATGGGCGCGCGGGATCCGGGCATCGATCTGGCTCAGCGTCAGCTGCGTACGCGCGACAAGGCCGATCAGCCGTACGAAGGCGGCCGTACCGTCGAGCACGCTGCTGAACTCCGGCACGATGAACGCACCGCGGCCGTCACCGCCGAAGATCGTGGTCTCCTCACGGCCCACCCGGGTCAGGTCGTCGGGCGATGTGGTCGTCCACTCCACCTGCGTCCCGTGGTACGCGGCGACCTGCTCGGCGATCCTGGTGGTGGTCACCGGCAGCGCCACCCGCCCGCTGCGCCGCTCGGCGGCGACCAGATCGAGCAGGACCAGCAGGGCCCGGTCGTCCTCGATGATCCGGCCGCGCTCGTCGACGAGCGAGAGCCGCTCCCCGACCGGGTCGAACCGCACGCCGAACGCGGCACGCGCCGAGGCGACGATCTCCCCGAGCCTGACCAGCCCGGAGCGACGGGATTCGGCCGTTTCCGTCGGCCGGGATTCGTCGAGACCGGGGTTGATCGTCAGCGCGTCGACCCCGAGCCTGCCCAGCAGGCTGGGCAGCACGAGCCCCGCACTGCCGTTGGACGCGTCGACCACGACCTTCATCCCGGCCTCGGAGATCCCCGTCGTATCGACGTTGCGGAGCAGCGATCCGGTGTACGAGTCGAAGACGCTGGCCGGGAAGTGCAGATCCCCGATCTCGCCGGGGAAGGCACGCCGGTACTCCTGCCGCGCGTACACCCGGTCCAGCTTGCGCTGGCCGCCCTGCGACAGGTCCGCGCCGCGCTCGTCGAAGAACATGATGTCGACGGAGTCGGGAACCCCGGGCGAGGTACGGATCATGATGCCGCCCGCACTGCCCCTGGCGGTCTGCTGGCGGGCCACCGGCAGCGGGACGTTCTCCAGGTCCCGTACGTCGATGGCGCTGGACTGGAGCGACGAGATCACGGCCCGCTTGAGCGCGCGCGCCCCTCGCGAGTGGTCACGCGCCGTGGTGACGGTGGACCCCTTCTTGAGGGTGGTGGCATACGCGCCGGCCAGCCGCACCGCGACTTCCGGTGTGATCTCGACATTGAGGATGCCGGAGACTCCGCGGGCGCCGAAGAGATGCGCCTGGCCCCGGGATTCCCAGATCACCGAGGTGTTGACGAACGCGCCGGCCTCGATGGTCTTGAACGGGTAGACCCGCACATTGCCCTGGATGATCGATTCTTCGCCGACGAGACACTCGTCGCCGATGACCGCGCCGTCCTCGATCCTGGCCGCGCGCATGATGTCGGTGTTCTTGCCGATGACGCAGCCGCGCAGATTGCAGTGCTGTCCGATGTAGACGTTGTCGTGGACCACGGCCTTGTGGAGGAAGGCACCGGTCTTGACGACCACATTGGATCCGACCACGGTGTGTTCGCGGATCTCCGCGTCGGCCTCGACCTTGGCGTAGTCACCGATATAGAGCGGGCCGCGCAGTACGGCGTCGGGGTGCACCTCGGCGCCCTCGGCGACCCATACCCCGGGCGACATCTCGAAGCCGTCGATCTCCACGTCGACCTTGCCCTCGAGCACGTCGGCCTGCGCCTTGACATAGCTCTCGTGCGTGCCGACGTCCTCCCAGTACCCCTCGGCGATATAGCCGAAGATCGGCTTGCCCTCCTTCATGAGCTGCGGGAAGACATCGCCGGACCAGTCGACCGAGACATCGGCCTCGACATAGTCGAAGACCTCGGGCTCCATCACATAGATGCCGGTGTTCACGGTGTCCGAGAAGACCTGGCCCCAGGTGGGCTTCTCCAGGAAGCGCTCGACCTTTCCTTCCTCGTCCACGATCGTGATCCCGAATTCCAGCGGATTCGGCACCCGGGTCAGACACACCGTGACCAGTGCGCCCTTCTCCTTGTGGAATGCGATGAGGTCGGTCAGATCGAAGTCGGTGAGCGCGTCGCCGGAAATAACGAGGAAGGTGTCGTCCTTCAGCGCCTCCTCGGCGTTCTTGACGCTCCCTGCGGTTCCGAGCGGCTTCTCCTCGTTGGCGTAGCTCAGCTCCATGCCGAGCTCTTCACCGTCGCCGAAGTAGTTCTTGACGAGGGAGGCCAGGAATTGAACGGTTACGACGGTCTCATTGAGCCCATGACGCTTGAGCAACCGCAGCACATGCTCCATGATTGGCCGATTCACGACCGGCAGGAGCGGCTTGGGCATGCTTGAGGTCATGGGGCGAAGTCGAGTTCCTTCGCCACCGGCCATCACGACGGCCTTCATGTCGGAAGCGTCCTCCTTGAAGAGACGGACTCGCCGACTTCACCCGTCTGGGGCGTCCGGGGCAGGACCGAGGTCCCTTGGCGGTCAAGCGCGGGCCGGGCGACGCTGCGCGGCACCACATCGACGAGCTCAATCGGCCTCTGTGTCCGCCTTCACGAGCCGGCGGACCTGGACCACATAGAGGACTCCTGCCCACCAATACAGACTTGTACCCCATCCTGCGAACGCCCATCCGAAAACTTCGGCGAGTGACGCGAGCCATCCACTTCTGTCACTGAGGAGCAGAAGCGGGAAGGCGTACATCAAGTTGAAGGTAGCCGCCTTCCCGAGGAAGTTCACCTGGGGCGGCGGATATCCGTGCCGCCGGAGGATCGCCACCATGACCAGAAGCATCAGCTCACGGGCCAAAAGCGCGGCTGTGAGCCAGAGCGGCAGGATCTCGCGCCAGGTGAGGCCAACCAGGGTGGAAAGGATGTACAGCCGGTCGGCGGCGGGGTCGAGAAGCCGCCCCAGGCTGCTGATCTGGTTCCAGCGGCGGGCGAGCTTGCCGTCGAGATAGTCGCTGATCCCGCTCAGCATCAGGACGAGCAATGCCCACAGGTCGCTGTTGGGCCCGCCGAACTCGGGGCGAAGAATCAGCCACAGGAAGAGCGGCACGCCCACGAGACGGGCCATGCTGAGGATGTTGGGGATGGTGAGTACCCGGTCCGTCTGAACGCGAGTCTCCTGGACCTCCACCCGGGGGCCTCCTGTGTGGAACGTGCCAACGATGCCTCCTGACCTTACCCTCAGAGCCGCCGGCCGACGGGAGGGGGGTCCTGAACGCAGAAATGCCCCGCACCAGATACCTGGTGCGGGGCATTCCCACAATAATTGTTCGGCGGCGTCCTACTCTCCCACAGGGTCCCCCCTGCAGTACCATC
>NZ_JBFBEZ010000035.1:0-87356 GCF_040701725.1 Streptomyces sp. NPDC093109 | reverse complement strand
ACAGGGAGCAGGCACCGCTATCGGTTGCACGCCCCGAGCATCCGCCCGCGCACAACTACGCCTTGATCGGCTACACCACTCGGCGGGACACCATCGGCGCCCGCACCCCCTCTACCCCCACTACCTCGCAGCTCAGCCCCCTTTACCACCCCCCTCTACCCCGGTAGAGGGGTCCCCTTACCCGCCGGGCCCGGGAAGAGGCGGTCAGCGGTGGCCGGCGCGCCCGGTCGCGTGGGCTCGGGTAGAGACACCTCCCTCTACCCGAGCCCACGTCCCCGGGGCCCCCGCCCTCACGGCCAGCCCCCGCGCGATAGCGGCCACCGGGGGTGTCCGCGCGCCCCGCACGCTGGTTTCACCGGTCAGCAACCAGGGGCCGCTAACCGCTAACAACCTGATCAGAGGGCATGCGGGCCGATAGCACAGCCGCTAACGTTAGCGGCCCGTACCGCTAACGCCCGAGCGCCACCGGGGCCCGTCACCGGGCCGTCCGTGGGCCGTACGAGGGTGACCAACGACCACCGACAACGACCAATGACAACCGCCCCGATGCTGGTCAGCGCGTTGACGCTGTCTCGCCTTGCAGGTGGCAAAACCCGCGCATCAGTTCCAGCGCTACTGACCGGTCTGCGGACCGGTCCGCAGGACGGGTCCGCAGGACGGGTCCGCAGGACGGGTCCGCAGGACGGGTCCGCAGGGTGCGCAGACCGGCGCCGCACGCCGGGGGCGCCACGGCGCTTTGTCGCATTTATGCGCGCCCCGGCCCCACCCCCCTCCGCTCCCGGCCACCTCTTGTCGACTCCGCCCAAGAGTGCGACTCTGGGAGTCCCCCCACTTGTGAACTTGTGAATCGGTTCTCGTACCCCTTCGTTCCCCCTCGTTCCCCAGGGGCTCCCCCACTCCTCCCAGGAGGTGGCTCCACCCATGCTTGTCCGTGACGCCATGAGTTCGGTGGTTCTGACCATCGGGCCCACGCATACGCTCCGCCAGGCGGCCCGGCTGATGTCGGCGCGCCGCGTCGGCGCCGCCGTCGTCCTCGACACCGACCACTGCGGCATCGGCATCCTCACCGAGCGGGACATCCTCAACTCGCTCGGCGCGGGCCAGAGTCCCGACACGGAGACCGCCTGCTCGCACACCACGAACGCCGTCGTCTTCGCGGCACCGGTCTGGACACTGGAGGAAGCCGCGGCGGCCATGTCGACCGGCGGATTCCGGCATCTGATCGTCCTCGACGACCACGAGCCGGTCGGCATCGTCTCCGTACGCGACATCATCCGCTGCTGGGCACCGGCACGGCGCGAGACTGCCGCACCGGCCTGGACATGATCCAGATCAAGGTGGAATCCAAAGTCGCACTCGTTCAGGACCGGGGCCCTCACTGTTAGGCTGACCCCCATGAGTGACCTGCTGGAACGACTTCGCGGACGCGGCTGGCGCATGACGGCTCAGCGTCGTGTCGTCGCCGAGGTGCTCGACGGTGACCATGTCCATCTGACCGCCGACGAGGTGCACGCGCGCGCCGTCACGCGGCTGCCGGAGATCTCCCGGGCGACCGTCTACAACACCCTGGGCGAGATGGTCACGCTCGGTGAGATCATCGAGGTCAGCACGGACCGCCGCGCCAAGCGCTACGACCCGAACGCCCACCGGCCGCACCACCACCTGGTGTGCGCTCAGTGCGGCGCGATCCGGGACGTACACCCGGCGGGCGACCCGCTGGCCGATCTGCCCGACGGGGAGCGCTTCGGCTTCACGATCTCGGGCGTCGAAGTGACCTACCGGGGCGTCTGCCCGGACTGCGCCAAGGCATAGCGCGAGCATCCCGCCCAACGCCGTCATCCTGCGGGATGGCGGCGTTTCGACATCCGCGCTTGTCCGTCTCGGCGTCCGGGAATGACCGAAGGCCCGGATCTCTTTCGAGATCCGGGCCTTCGATTTCAGTAGCGGGGACAGGATTTGAACCTGCGACCTCTGGGTTATGAGCCCAGCGAGCTACCGAGCTGCTCCACCCCGCGCCGTTGAATGCAACATTACGTTACCCCGCCGACCAGCGCAAATTCATATGAGCGCTACGCGGTCAGCTCTTGATGGAGCGCCTCGCGCAGCCTCGCGGCCCGCTCCGCGACCTCGGCGGGGCCCAGCTCGACGGCGCGCGCGCACCAGCGCTGGCCCTCGGTCAGCTCGCCCCTGCGGGCGGCCAGCAGGGCCAGGCGCAGCGCGGCGCGGCCGTGGCCGGCCTGGGCCGCGCGGGTCCACCACAGGGCAGCCTCGCGCTCGCCACCCTCGCGGGCGAGAAGCAGCCCGAGGTTGAAGGCGCCGTTGCGGCTGCCCGCCTCGGCGGCCTCCCGGTACCAGCGGGCGGCGTTCGCGTTGTCCCCGCGCGCGGCGGCGAGCATGCCGACCCGCACCTGGGCGCGGCGGTGCCCCTGCTCGGCGGCGCGCTCGTACCACTGCTCGCACTCGCTCTTGACGGTGTGCGGTTCGCCCAGCGCGGGCGGGCCGGGCGGGGGCTGGCGCGCGTCGAGCACGGTCGCCAGCCGGAAGGCGGCCTCCGCGCTGCCGCCGCCGGCCGCGCAGCGCAGATGGCGTTCGGCGGAGCGGTCGTCGCCGTCCCGCAGGCAGGCGATGCCGACCTGGAGGGCGGCCTCGGTGTGCCCGGCCGCGGCGGCGCGCTCGTACCAGCTCAGGGCCGCGCCGTCGTCGTCCCGGCCCGCGTACAGGATCCCCAGGTTGAAGGCGGCGTCCACGCTGCCCGCCTCCGCGGCCTTGGAGAACCACGGCTCGGCGCCCGTCGGGTCGTCGGCCTGGAGCAGCAGGACGGCGAGCGCGTTGGCGGCCTCGCGGTGGCCCGCGTACGCGGCGCGCCGGTACCACTGCTCGGCCTGGGCCGTACGGTCCTGGGCGGCGCAGAGCAGCCCCAGGTTGTACGCGCCGTTGACGTCGCCCGCGTCCATGGCGGCCCGGTACCAGCGCTCGGCGGTCTGCTGCTCGCCGCGGGCCGCGTGGAGCGCGCCGAGGGCGTTGGCGGCGTTCCCGTCGCCCTCCTGGGCGGCGCGCAGCCACCAGACGGCGGCGCTCTCCTCGTCGCCGGCGTCACGCAGCAGGAAGCCGAGGGCGCACGCGGCCCGCGACTCGCCGTCCCTGGCGGCGCTCAGATACCAGCGGCCGGCCTCCTTGAGCTCGCCGCGCTTCTCCAGGATCGCGCCGAGGTGCAGCGCGGCCCGGCGGTGGCCGCGCGCGGCGGCCTGCCGGTACCACTGGGTGGCCTCGGTGATGAGCGTGGATCCGAGCGCCGCGCCGGCTCCGGCCGCCTCCCTGATGCCGGTGGTGCTCATGCCCGTACCGGTGTCCATGGGGCGGACCGGCTGCGCGCTCAGCCGGATACGGCCCGAGGTGGGCGGGCCCGTACCGCTGCGGTACATCACGTCGGCGCCGGAGCGCGCAGTCTCGCGGGCCCGCCGCTCCAGGGCACGGGCCAGCCGGTAGGCGGCCTCGCGGTGGCCCTGGTCGGCGGCGGCGCGCAGCCAGCGCTCGGCGCCGACGTCGCTGCGGTGCTCCAGCAGATCGGCGAGCGCGTACGCGCCCAGCGCGTGGCCCTGCTCGGCGGACTGGCGCAGCCAGTACTCGGCGGCGGGGTCGTCGCCCAGCTCGCGGTAGTGCCGGCCCAACGCGTGGGCGGCGGGGGCGGATCCGGCGACGGCGGCGATCCGCCACCAGCCGGCCGCCTCGTCCACATAGCCGCGCTGGTGGAGCAGGACGCCGAGGTTGTTGGCGGCGGCGCGCTCGCCCTCGGCGGTCGCCGCTCTCAAGTACGGCTCCGCGGCATCGAGATCGCCCCGGCGCAGCAGCAGTGCGCCGAGGACGCTCATCGACGCGGTGTCACCGGCGTCGGCGGCGCTTCGGTGGCGCGCCTCGACGTCGGCGGTCTCTTCCGTGCCGGCGGTACCGGCAGCGCTGTCAGCGCTCTCTTCGTGTCGCTGCACAAACCGCCCTGTCTCCAACAGAGTTGCCCTATCCCCCATATTTTCCATCGTCGCATCACCTGCCACGCACGTACAGTCGGTAAGCCGCGACCCGCCAAGGTCACTTCAGCGTTTTGTCGACATGCCCACAGAGAGACAAGTCAAACACCCGCGAGCCCAACGTGCCCTACCTGAAACGCACTTCGGATCGGACACATCGAATCGGGCACATGGCAAAGGCCCGGATCCTTGATAAGGATCCGGGCCCTTGTCTTGTAGTAGCGGGGACAGGATTTGAACCTGCGACCTCTGGGTTATGAGCCCAGCGAGCTACCGAGCTGCTCCACCCCGCGCCGTTGTGTCCCAACCGTACCACGGCGCGAGGGGGAGCCCTGGTCAGCCTCCTGAGTCCGAACCGGAGCCTGAACCCGAGTCGGAGCCCGACCCGGAACCCGACCCGGAGCCCGAGCCGGTCTTGGCGCTCGCATCCGCGTCGGCGGCCCGCTGGAGCGCGTCCTGAAGGTCCTTCTGGGCCTTGCCGTACGCCGTCCAGTCCTGCTTCTTGAGCGCTTCCTCACCCGCGTCGTACGCCTTCTGGGCGTCCGAGATGGCCTGCTGGAGCGCCTTGGCCCCGGTGGCCGGCGGTTTGGTCGTCTCGCCCGTCGGCGGTGTCGTCGGCTCCTGCGTGCTCTCGGCACCGAACACCGCGTTCAGCGCCTCGGGCAGGCTGTCCTTGAAGACCGGCTTGCCTCCGTAGGAGACGGCCACCTTCTTCAGCAGCGGGTAGTTGGCGCTGCCACCGCGCGCGTACACCGGCTCGATGTAGAGGAAGCCCCCGTCGAGCGGCACCGTCAGCAGGTTGCCGTACTCGATGTCCGAGTCCGTACCTCTCAGGTTCCTGACGAACTCGGCGACTTCGGGCACACCGTTCAGCTCGCTCTGCACCTGTTGCGGCCCCTGGACCGTGGAGGTCACTCTCAGGACTCTGATCTTGCCGTAGTCACTGCTGGTGGCATCCGCGTCCACCGCCATGAACGCCCCCAGGTTGGGGCGCCCGTTGGGTGTGAACGTGGTGGTCAGCGAGAACTTCTGGCTGTCCTGCCCGGGCATCTTCAGGCTCAGGTAGTACGGCGGGACCGAGTTGCTCTTCCGGTTGGTCGGGTCGTCCGGAACCTGCCACGCGTCACTGCCGCTGTAGAACTGGGCGGCGTCCGTGACGTGGTAGAGGGAGAGCAGTTCGCGCTGCACCTTGAACATGTCCTGCGGGTAGCGCAGATGCGCCAGCAGACTCGGGGCGATGTCGCTCTTCGACTTGACCGTGCCGGGGAACGCCTTCATCCAGGTCTTCAGGACCGGGTCCTTGGTGTCCCACTGGTAGAGCTTGACCGTGCCGTCGTACGCGTCGACGGTCGCCTTCACCGAGTTGCGGATGTAGTTGACCTGGTTCTGCTGGGCGACGACCGCGCGCTGGCTGTCGGTCAGCGAGTCGGCCGTGGTGTCACCGAGCGTGGTGCGCGACGCGTACGGGTAGCCGTTCGTCGTCGTGTACGCGTCGACGATCCACTGGATCCGGCCGTCGACCATGGCGGGGTAGGAGTCGCCGTCGATGGTCAGCCAGGGCGCGACGGCCTCGACGCGGTCCTTGGGCGTGCGGTTGTAGAGAATCCGCGAGCCGTCACCGATGGCGCCGGAGTAGAGCATCTGCGGCTCGCTGAACGCCACGGCGTATGCCGCGCGGTTCAGCGGGTTGGAGAGGTCGACGCCGCTGTTGCCCTTGTAGCTCGTCGTCCGCTCGCCGTTCTTCTCGTAGTCCAGCTCCTTCTGGGGGCCGCCCACGATCGAGTACTGCGTGGTCCTCTCGCCGTAGTAGATGCGCTGCTCGTACTTGCCGATGTCACCGGTCGTCGGCAGCCCGGACTCCGTGAAGTCGGGCGCGCCGATCGTGCCCTCGTTCTCGTCGGTCACCGTGTTGGTGCCCTTTGAGGTGATCAGGCCGTACCCGTGCGTGTACGTGAAGTGATCGTTGATCCAGTTGCGCTTCGGGATGCCCGTGATGTCGAGCTCGCGCAGACCGACGACCGTGTCCTGCGGCTTCCCGTCGGCGTCGGTGTAGCGGTCGACGTCCAGCGTGGTGGGGAACTTGTAGTACTGACGCTCCTGCTGGAGCTGCTGGAACGCGGGCGAGACCACATTGGGGTCGACCAGCCGGTAGCTGGCGGCGGTGTCCGCCGCCTTGCGCTGCTCGGCCTTGCGCGACGAGTCGCCCTTGCCGCCGTAGTCCTGCACCTCGGCGGTGTCGATGCCGTACGCCGCGCGCGTGGCGTCGATGTTCTTCTTGATGTACGGCGCTTCCTTGGCCTGCTCGTTCGGCTGGACCTGGAACTTCTGCACGATCCCGGGGTAGAGACCGCCGATGAGGATCGCCGAAAGGACCATCAGTCCGAAGCCGATCATGGGCAGCTGCCAGGTGCGGCGCCAGAGCGTCGCGAAGAACAGCAGGGCGCAGATGACGGCGATGCAGAACAGGATCGTCTTCGCCGGCAGATAGGCGTTGGCGTCGACGTACCGCAGTCCCGTCCAGTTGCCCGTGGCCTTGAAGTCGCTGGACTTCACGGCCAGGCCGTACCGGTCGAGCCAGTACGCCACGGCCTTGAGCGAGACGAAGACGCCCAGCAGCACCGAGAGATGACCGGTGGCCGCGGCCGTCGCCCGCGCGCCCGGGCTGGTGACGCGGAGCCCGCCGTACAGGTAGTGCGTCAGCGCGGCGGCGATCAGCGACAGCACGGCCGCCGCGAAACCGAAGGCCAGCATGAAGCGGTACCAGGGCAGATCGAACGCGTAGAACGCCACGTCCATCTTGAACTGGGGGTCCTTCTGCCCGAAGGGCACCCCGTTCACCCACATCAGCCACGTGCGCCACTGGCCGGCCGCGGAGGCACCGGCGATCAGCCCGATCAGGGCGGTGATCGCCAGCAGCACCCACTTCTTGTACGGGGCGATGCCCATCCGGTAGCGGTCGAGGTTCTGCTGCTCCATCGACATCGCGCTCAGCGGCGGCCGGAGCCGGTGCGCCAGCCAGATGTTCAGTCCGACTGCGGCGGCCATCAGCAGTCCGAAGACCGCGAACAGACCGACCTTGGTCAGGAGAGTGGTGGTGAAAACCGATGAGTACTTCACCGAGCGGTACCAGAGCCAGTCGGTCCAGAACCCCGCGAACATGACGAAGAGCATGGCCAGTACGGCCAGTACGCCCAAGGTCATGAGCAGGGTCCGGGCCCGACGGGATGGCCGGCCCACTCTGATCCGTGGCCCGGTCGGGCCTCCGCCGCGGTCCGGCATCTGGAAAGCCAACGTGCGCACCTCGAAGTTCGCGGTCGTGTGATTCAGCGGGTTTGTGTCGTGCGATTCAGCGGGTTATTCGGTGTGTGAAGCGGGCCCAGCGATCGTAGAGCCCACTCATGCAACTTACTGAGGCTTTACCTAGTTCCCGCACCGGGGTCCGAAGGAGGCAGGATATTGACCATGTCCAATGTTTCGCCCTCGGGCACACCCATGGCCGCGACTCCGCTGACGCGCGCGGTTCTCGAAATCGACGAGTATGCCTCCGGGCTCGGCTGGGACCAGCCGGCCCGGCTCTTCGCGCTGGTCGACACCGTCCGGCTGCGCGCCGACGAACCGGCGCTCGCGTCCCAGCTCGGCCTCGACGACGACGGCGGAGCCGTCGCGCCCCTCACCCCGGTGGAGCAGGACGAGATCCCGTCCGGCACCCCGCTCGACGAGTTCCTCGCCACCATCGCCTGGCCCGGGGCGGTGGCGGGCTGCGCGATGACGGTGGAGCGGCTGATGCTGCCGCCGTCGGCGGAGGCGTCCGTACCGGAAGGTCTCGACGAGGCCGCGCTGGCCAAGTGGGTCGCGGCCCACCCGGAGCGGCAGGAGGTGCGGATGACGGTCGCCGTACTGCGGGACGGCACCCGCGATTCGGCGGTGCGGCTGCGCGAGAAGGACTCGCCGACCGAGGTGCTCACCGGTGCGGGGCTGGTCCCGGGTCTGGCCGAGGCGCTCGCCGCGACCTTCGAGTCCTAGGGGCAGCCTCTACGGACGGTTCCGTCCGCCGTCGGGGGTACGTCCGGTCAGGATGCCGAGCAGCTCGGCAGACCGGCCGTCTCCCCGGCGCTGATCTTCTCCAGGGACTCCCTGGCGTCGGCGAGCGTCTTCACCTTGACCAGGGTGAGCCCGGCCGGGATGTCCTCGGCGGCCGAGGCGCAGTTCTGGTCCGGGGTGAGGAAGAACCGCGCGCCGGCGTTGCGCGCGCCGACCAGCTTCATGCCGATGCCGCCGATCGGGCCGACCGTCCCGCTGTCGTCGATCGTGCCCGTACCGGCGATGAACTTGCCGCCCGTGAGCGAGCCGGGTGTGAGCTTGTCGACGATGCCCAGGGCGAACATCAGGCCGGCGCTCGGCCCGCCCACGTCCGCGAGGTTGATGTCGACCGTGAACGGGAACGTGTGGTCAGTGCCGGCCTGGATGCCGACCACCGCGCGGTCGCCCTCGTCGGACTTCTTCGTGGTGATCGTGACCTTCTCGGTGGCGTCGGGCTCCTTGCCGGCCTTCTCCGCCGCCTTCGCCGCCTTGGCGGGGACGATCGTGAAGACGACGTCCTCGCCGGGCTTGTGCTCGGTGACGAGCTTGGCGACATCCGCCGGCGCCTTCACCGCCGTACCGTCCACGGCCTTGATCACGTCCCCGGCGTGCAGCGTGCCCTCAGCGGGGCTGTTCTTCAGTACCGACGAGACGATCGTGTACGCCGAGACCGGAATGTCCAGCTCCCGGAGTGCGGCCACCTTGGCGCTCTCCTGGGACTGGCTGAACTCCTCGGCGTTCTCCTGGGTGGACTGCTCTTCCGTCTTGCCGTCCGGATACAGGGTGTCGTGCGGAACGACGATGCTGTCGTGCGCCAGCCAGCCGTAGACCGCTTCCACGATGTTCATGTCGTAGTCCGCCCCGGTGACCCTGACCGTCGTCATGTTCAGATGGCCGGAGGTCGGGTACGTCTTGCGCCCGGCGACATGGAGCACCGGCTCGCCGCGCGCCTCACCGAGCGTGTTCACCGTGGGCCCGGGACTCATCTCCGCGTACGGAACCTTGATCAGCACTCCCGCGCAGAGAAGCGCGATGAGGAGGAGCGTGGAGGCGAGCATCGTCGCGGTGCGGCGTGGCATGGAACGACAGTACGGGAAGGGTCTGTCAGTGCACCTCGGGGGCCGGTCCGCCCGGCGCCCCCGCCTTCTCCATCGCGTCGCGGAATCGGGCATAGCCATTCAGCTCGGCTATGTCTCCGGTCGTACGGTCCCTCGAAGCCCAGCTCCCCCATATCGCCGCGCCAACGACGGCGAACAGGGGAATCAGCAACCAGGCGAGTGCGGCCATGCCGGCCTCCCGACTCATTAAGCGTCTTGTGGACTGACCGATCAGCAGATAAACCATCCGCTGCACTCAACGCTGCTGCCCGGAAGGCGGTTACGCAAATCGGGCCGTACGGGTACTGACCCGGTTTCAGCCCTGCGCCCCCACCCATTCCTCGGTCCCGTCCGAGAACGTCTGCTGCTTCCAGATCGGGACCTGCTGCTTGAGGTCGTCTATCAGCCTCCGGCACGCCTCGAACGCCTCACCCCGGTGCGCGCAGGAGACCGCGACCACCACCGCCAGATCCCCGACCGCCAGGTCCCCCACCCGGTGGACGGCCGCCAGCGCGCGGACCGGGAAGTCGGCGACGACCTTCTCCGCCACCTTGCGCAGCTCCGCCTCGGCCGACGGATGGCTGGAGTAGCCGAGGGCCGAGACGCCGGCGCCCCGGTCGTGGTCGCGCACCGTACCGACGAAGAGCGCGGTGCCGCCCGCCGCGTCGTCGCCGACCGCGCGGAAGACCTCGTCGACACTCAGCGGGGTGTCGCGGATCGCCAGCAGCCTGATGGGGTCCTGTGCCGCCCGCTCGCCGGGGTGGATGTGCTGCGTGCTCGCCATGGTGTCCATCGTGCCGTACGGCACCGACAGCGCGGAAACGGCCGCCGCCTCACAGGCGGCGGCGCGCCTTGCGTGCCCGCCGTACGAGCGCCGCCGTGCCGAGCAGCGCCACCGTCGCGCCCGCGGCGCCCGCCGCGGTGGCGTCCTTGCGGCCGAGCCTGCGGCCCGCGACCGTGTGGCGGCCCTCGACCTCCTCAAGCAGCGCGGCGAGTACCTCCTCGTTCGTCCACCGGGGCCGCCAGCCCGCGTCGTGCAGCCTGCTGACGCTGACCACCCAGGGATGCATCGTGTAGGCGAGATCTCCGGCCGGGGAGGGCGTCAGGCCGATCCGGTGCAGCCGCGCCGCGGCCCCCAGGGCGACCGCGGAGGGCAGCTCCATCCTTCGGATGGAGCTCAGCTCCTCGACCTCCTCCTGCTCCAGCCAGCCGTCGCAGCCGACCGCCAGCTCCCCCTCGACCTTTTCGAGCGCCGCGTACTCCAGCGCGCTGACCAGATCCTCGATATGGCAGAACTGCCAGGTGGGACGGGATCCGGCCACGACGAGCAGCCGGGGCGACTCGAAATAGCGGGTGAGGGCGGTGTCCGTACCGCCGACCAGGACGGCGGGGCGGACGACCGTCACATTGAGCCCGGGGTGCGCACGCGGCGCACGGCGGCCCAGACGTTCGATCTCCAGCAGGTCACCGACGCCCGTGGCCTCGGCGGTCGCGCGGAGCTCGGCGTCCTCGGAGAGCGGGATGTCGTTGTCGGGCAGGGCGCCGTAGACCATGGCCGAGGTACAGAGCACGACCCGGTGCACGCCCGCGGCGGCCGCCGCCGTCAGCACCGTCTGCGTACCGCGTACGTTGTACGCCGTACGGGCCGCCGCGTCGGTCTCCAGGTCGAGGTCGAGCGCCAGATGCACCACCACGTCGGCGCCGCGCAGCTTCTCCGCGATGGCCGGGTCACGGACGTCCAGGATGTACCACTGCGCCTCGGAGACCTCTCCTCTGCGTTCGTCGATGGCGATGACCTGCTTGATCTCCTCGGACGCGGCCAGGCGCCGGGTGAGCAGGTCACCGACGCCGGAGGCGGCGCCGGTCACCGCGACGACAGGGCCGCGGGACGGGGTCGGGGTTGAGTGGTTTCGCGCTGCGCGAACCTGCGGATCTCGGGAACTCACCGGGCGTCTCCAGCGGTTGTCTTCAATACGTACGTGAATGACGCGTACGTACCAGGTGACGTCCATCCTGCCGCAGGCCGTCCACCGACGGAGCACCGAGCCCGCAAGCCAACGGGATGTCGGGCCGCTTTCGGCCGGTGAGAGCCGGCGGCGCCCGGGCGCGCTGCCCCGTGCTGCCACGTCCTGTGCCCCGTGGAGGACGTAGCTAGGCTGGGTGGTGCAGTCGGGCAGCCGCTGCCGGCGGGAAGCCGGTGGCCCTACGAGCCGAGGAACCCCGTGAGTGACACCCCATTCGGATTCGGCCTTCCGCCGGAGGAGCCGGAGGACGGCGACGGCAAGAAGAAGGACCCTGCCGGAGGTGGACAGGGTGCCGGCGGCCAGGGCGGTGCCGGCAACCCCTTCGCAGGTTTCGGGCTGCCGGGCGCCGGCGGCGCGGGCGGCGCGGACAATCCGTTCGCCGCCATGTTCGGTTCGCTCAACCCCAACGACCTCGGGGCGGCCTTCCAGCAGCTGGGCCAGATGCTCAGCTACGAGGGCGGTCCCGTGAACTGGGACATGGCGAAGCAGATCGCCCGCCAGACGGTCGCGCAGGGCACCCCCGACGGCACGAAGGACGCGAGTGTCGGCCCCGCCGAGCGGTCGGCCGTCGAGGAGGCGGTCCGGCTGGCCGACATCTGGCTCGACGGGGTGACCTCGCTGCCCTCCGGCGCGAACATGGCGGTGGCATGGAGCCGCGCCGAGTGGGTCGAGGCGACGCTGCCCGCGTGGCAGCAGCTCGTCGACCCGGTGGCGGAGCGGGTGGGCACGGCCATGGGCGAGGTGCTGCCCGAGGAGATGCAGTCCGTGGCGGGCCCGCTGATCGGCATGATGCGCTCCATGGGCGGCGCCATGTTCGGCCAGCAGATCGGGCAGGCCGTGGGCGTGCTGGCCGGTGAGGTGGTCGGTTCGACGGACATCGGGCTGCCGCTCGGCCCGGCCAACCGGGCCGCGCTGCTCCCGCTGAACATCGAGGCGTTCAGCAAGGACCTCGGTGTGCCGAAGGACGAGATCCGGCTGTATCTGGCCCTGCGCGAGGCCGCCCACCAGCGGCTCTTCGCCCATGTGCCGTGGCTGCGGTCGCACATGTTCGGCGCGGTCGAGGGGTACGCGCGCGGGATCAAGGTCGACACCTCGAAGCTGGAGGACGTGGTCGGCCAGTTCGACCCGGCGAACCCCGAGGGGCTCCAGGAGGCACTCCAGCAGGGCATGTTCCAGCCGGAGGACACCCCGGAGCAGAAGGCGGCGCTGGCCCGGCTCGAAACGGCGCTCGCGCTGGTCGAGGGGTGGGTCGACGCGGTGGTCCACGAGGCCGCGAAGCAGCGGCTGACGGGCGCGGACGCGCTGCGCGAGACGCTGCGCAGGCGCCGGGCCTCCGGCGGTCCCGCGGAGCAGACCTTCGCCACCCTCATCGGGCTCCAGCTGCGTCCGCGCAGGCTGCGGGACGCCTCGCGGCTGTGGGCCTCGCTCACGGACGCGCGCGGGGTCGACGGCCGGGACCGGCTGTGGGAGCACCCGGACATGCTGCCGACGGCCTCGGACCTGGACGACCCGGACGGCTTCGTCCACCACGAGCAGGCGGACTTCTCGGAGCTGGACAAGATGCTCGGTGAGGCCGCCAGGGGCGAGCAGGACGGCAAGAAGGACTCCCCGAAGGACGATCCGAAGGACGACACCGACAAGTGACCCTGTACGACGACGCCGTCCTCGTGCTGAAGGAGTACGAGGACCAGCCGGAGCTGAGCGGGGTCTATCTGGACCATCTGGCGGCCCATCCCGACGGTATGTGGAAGGCGTGCGGGGCCGGGCATCTGACGGCCAGCGCCCTGGTGATCGATCCGGCGCGGGGCCGGGTGCTGCTGACCCTGCACAAGAAGTTGAGCATGTGGCTCCAGATGGGCGGCCACTGCGAGCCCGGCGACAGGACGCTGCTGCGGGCCGCGCTGCGGGAGGCCATGGAGGAGTCCGGGATCCTGGATCTGCGCCCGCTCGCGGAGCAGCCCGTACGGCTGGACCGGCACCCCATCCCGGGCCCCTGCCAGTGGCATCTGGACGTCCAGTACGCGGTGCTGGCGCCGGCCGGGGCGGCCGAGCGGATCAGCGACGAGTCGCTCGATCTGCGCTGGTTCACCTACGACGAGGTGCCGGAGATCGCCGACGTTTCGGTCGTGCGGCTGCTGGAGCGCACCCGGGCCGTGCTGGACGGCTAGCTGGAGGCTTGGGGAGGGGCGGGCCACCTGTACCCGGCGGCCCGCCCTCTCGTCCGTCGCGTTCCCGGCCGTCCCGCGTCAGCGGCCCCAGTCGTTGCTGAGATTCTGGCCGTGCGCGCCGTGCCGGCCGACGCCGTACTGCGCGGCGAGTCCCTGGCCGATCTCCGCGCCCTGCGGCGGCATGACCTCGCTGGGCTGGACGAGGGCGAAGCCCTCCCCGAGGAAGCTCAGCTCCCAGCCCTCACCGGTGCTGCCGCGCCGCCTCAGCACCCCCGAGGAGTGCGTCTGGGCCTGCATCTGGACGCGCAGGCCGGCGGACCAGGCGACCACGGCGTCCGCGTCCGCGTTGACGTACTTGTCGGGCGTGACGCTCATCAGCAGCGGCGGGCCCGAGGTCATCAGGGCGACCTTGCCCCGGCCCGAGACGGTGAGCTGGTACTTGCCGGAGCCGGAGATTCCGTACTGGCTGTCCACCGCGACGACTTCGGTGTGCAGCGAGGAGTCGAGCGCGAGGACATAGTCGCTGTCCACCACGATGCCGTCCTGGCCGACATCCACGACGTGGATGTACTGGGCGAGGTTGGCCAGATGGACGGTGCCCTGCCCGGAGCAGCGCATCAGCTCCAGCCCCTCACCGGTGTGCGCGCGGGCGTGCTGCCGGCTGTGCGACTCGTACTCCCCGTCGAAGTCGATCAGCCCCTGGTAGGCGACCATCGCGCCCTTACGGGCGAGGACGTCCTCCTGCCCGGTCAGCGCGACGCGCAGGAGCTGCGGGTTCTGGATGACGTAGCGGTCGGTGGACTGCTGTTCCGTGTAGGCGAAAAGCGGGCTCTGCATGGTGGTGTTCTCGCTTCCCTCAGCCCTGGATCCGCAGTCGGTCGGTGCTGTCCTCGCTGGGCTGGACGACCACGATGCCCTGGCCCGAGAACGCCATCTGGAACGCCTCGCCGCTGCCGCGCCCGATCAGCGCGGACGCCTTGAAGCTGCGCTTGCCCTTCACCTTGAGCGCCGGCGACCAGGCGACCAGCGCGTCGGGGTCGACGTAGGTCTCGTCCTCGCCGCGCCCGCAGTCCACGACGACCGGGGTGCCGCGCGAGGTCAGGGCGACCCAGCCGGTCCCGGAGATCTGCACGTTCCACAGACCCTGGCCGGCGAACTTGGCGAGCCCCTTCACGCGTTCGACGCCCCACTGGAGATGGGCGTCGAAGGCCAGCAGATTGGTGCCGTTGACCGACAGCGCGTCGTTGTCGAGGTTGATGACGACGACATCCGCGCCGTAGTCGGCGAGGTAGAGCAGTCCGTCGCCGGAGCACTTCATCAGGGGGGTGCTCTCGCCGGTGACCCACTGGGAGGCGATCTGGCGGATGGCCGGCGGGTTGGGCTCGTACTGGATGAAGCCCTCGTAGGCGACCATCGAGCCGGTGCGCGCGAACAGGTCCTGGCCGGTGGCCATGGCGACCTTGAGCATGGCGTGGCCGTGGTTCTCCATGCGGGCCGCGACGGGGGTGGGCGCGTAGCCCGTGAGCTGCTGGTTCATTGTCCGGGCTCCCTCAGACCTCGTACGGCTGGACGACGATGAAGTTGCCGGGGGCGCCCCGGAACTGAAGGTTCACGGTCTCTCCGCTGTGGCCCGGGTACGCGTTCCTGCGCAGCCTGACCTGGCTGGAGACGATCACCTGGGACGCGGCCGACCAGGCGACGACGGCGTTGGCGTCGGCGAAGGTCGTGGGGGTGACGGGCAGCACCACCGGGGTGCCGTGGGTCTTCACGACCACGGTGCCGGTGCCCTGGAACACCATCGTGAACAGGGCGCCGCCGGGGATGCCGTGGCCCTCGATACGGCGGACCTCGTAGTGGAGTCCCTCGTCGAAGGCGAGGACGTTCTCCGCGGAGACGCAGATGCCGTCCCCCTGGAGTTCGACGGGGTGCAGATGTGCGCCCTCCTCCGCGAGGAAGACCTGTCCCTTGCCCATGCAGCGCATCAGCTGCATTTCCTGGCCGGTGGCGTTGCCGACGATCCGGCCGGTGAAACCGGCGCCCTTGTAGCCGAAGTCGACCTTGCCCTGGTACATCACCATGCTGCCCTGGCGGGCGAGGACCGGGCTGCCGCCGGTGCCGAGGTCGACGCGGACCAGTTGGCTGTTCTGCACGGTCCAGCGCTGCCCTGTGGGCAGTTCGCGGTACCGCTGGAGGGCGGCTCCCAGACCGGCGCCGCCCGGCGGGGGCCCCGGTGGCACGCCCTGGGGTACGCCATGGGGCGCACCGGGCGGCGGTCCGCCGTACGGCGCCGGCACGGGCTGTCCGTAGGGGGCTGGAGCGGGGGGCGGGGGAACCGGCGGGGGCGGTACGGCGCCGGCGGGCGGCGGGAAGAGCGGCGCCACGATGGTCTGCGCGCTGTGCACGGACGGGGCCGCGGCGGCCGGAGCGGGGACGAATACGGGGGCGGGCGCTGCCACCGGAGCGGGTGCCTGGAACGGAGCCGGCGCCGGGGCGGGCGCGGGGGCGGCGCCCGCGGTGGGCACGGCGAAGCCCGGGACCGGGCCGGCGGACTGCGGCTCGGGCGGCGCGTCCTGCGCCTCCTCCTCGGCGATCTCGCCGCCGAAGTTCTTCAGGAGGGCGTCGAGACCGCCGTCGAAGCCCTGGCCGACGGCGGCGAACCGCCAGACGTCCTTGCGGTAGAAGTCACCGAGCATCACGGCGCGCTCGGTGGTGAACTCCGCGCCGGTGAAGGCGTAACGGACGACCTCCTCACCGCCCGCGACGATCCGGATGTAGCCGGGGCCGATGTCGGACATCTGTCCGTCGCCATCGATGGTCGCGGTGAAGGACAGCTTGTGGATGGCCGCGGGGACGCGGTCCAGCGTCACCCTGAAGGACTCGGTGTCACCCGCCTGCGCCCCCAGCAGCTGGAGGGACTCCTCGGGCGACGCCGGCTGGTTGAAGAAGATGAAGTAGCGGTCGTCCGAGAGCTGTTCGGCCGAGTCGAGACCGAAACAGCTGATGTCGAAGGTCAGTCCGGGAGCGTCGATCCGCACGCCGACGTACAGATCCGTACCCGCGGTGAGATCGCTGACCTTGGCCTTGTGACCGCGCTGGAATTCCCTGGCCATACGTGACGACCGTCCCCCGTCCCGAAGTGAATACGTCGCGCCAGGCTAACGGTCGGCACCGACATCGGGGTGAGCCGGTACAGACTCGGTACACGACCGGTGGGGGCTGGGCTCATTCCTCGTCGACGTCGGGGAGTTGCGGCAGCCGCTCGGCGGCCACCACGCCTTCGAGATAGCCGCGCGCCCGCTCGGTGCGCGGGTACGCCTCCAGCAGCCGCCAGAAGTCCGGGCCGTGTCCCGGTACGAGCAGATGCGCCAGCTCGTGGACGAGGACGTAGTCGATGACGTACTCGGGCATGCCTTGGAGGCGGTGCGAGAGCCGGATGCTGCCCTCGGCGGGGGTGCAGGAGCCCCAGCGGGTGTTCTGGTTGGTGACCCAGCGGACGGTGAGCGGGCGGGCCCTGCCGTCGAAGTACTGGGCGGACAGCCGCTCGGCCCGCTCGGTCAGGGCGTCGTCGCCGAGGAGCCGCTTGCTCTCCTGTGCCGCGAGTTTGTCCAGCATGACCGTCACCCAGCGCTGTTCCTCCGCCTCCGACATACGGGCGGGGATGAGCACGATGGTCCGGTCGCCCTCGCGGTAGGCCGAGACCGTTCTTCTGCGGCGGGCGCTTCTGCGGACCTCGACAGCGCTCGTCGCCGAGCGTCGGGAGGAGGGATCGGCGGACACGCCATGACGTTACCCGCTGTATGCGTGAGAAGTCCCGCCCCGCGTTGGTTCAACCTTGATCCATTTATTTGGCGTTCATCATTCGAACGACTAACGCCCGGCGCTGTGGATAACTTTCCGCACCGTCCGCGCCATCCGGGCATTCTGACTCCACGGACGAGGGGGAATTCGTTCACGGGACGGGGAGGCCGGAATGCATCCGATGGTGAAGCCCGCGCTGCGGCGGGCCTGGCGGGAGCGGCAGACGGTGCAGTTCGGGGTCACCCCGGCGCACGCGGTTCTGGTGGGTCCGGTGGATACGGCGACAGGCAGCTTTCTGGAGCTGCTGGACGGGACACGCGGGCTGCCGCTGCTGCGGGAGGAGGCACGTGCGATGGGGCTGCCCGACGGCCAGGCGGAGGCGCTGGTGCGGCGGCTGACGGCGGCGGGGCTGATCGACGACGCGGACGCGGGCGGCGCCGCGGCCGACGCGCTGCGGCGGCGGCCGGAGACAGTCGACCGGCTGCGGCCCGATCTCGCGGCGCTCTCCGTCGTCCACCCGGAGCCCGGGGCGGGAATGCGGCGGCTGGCGGCGCGCCGGACCATGCGGGTCCAGGTGCGGGGTGCGGGACGGGTCGGGGCGGCCGTGGCGGCGGCGCTCGCGGCGTCCGGCGTGGGCCGGGTCGACGTGCTGGACAGCGGCCACGCACTGGCGGGTGACGTGGCGCCGGGCGGGCTGCCCGCCGAGTCCGTCGGTGAGCGCAGGGACGCGGCGGCCGGCCGCCTGGTGCGGCGGTCGGCGCCCGGGCGGGCGCCGAGAGCCGCGGAGTTCACGGAGGCCCGCGGCGGTCCTGAGCCCGGGCTCTCGCTGGTGATCGTCGCGCCCCGGGACGGGCTCGCGGCCTACGCCCCCGATCCGGTGACGGCGGAACCCTGGATCGCCACGGGCACCCCGCATCTCTACGCGGGAGTGATCGAGGCCACAGGGCTGGTCGGACCGCTGGTGCTGCCCGGCGGCTCGGCGTGCGCGGGCTGCGTGGCCCGGCTGCGGGCGGACCGTGATCCTGGATGGCCGCGGATGCTGGCGCAGTGGCGCTCCGGCCGGGCGCCGGCCGCCGCCGTACCCGCCGCTGACCTCGGGCTGGCCACCACGGTGGCGGGGCTGACGGTGGCTCACGCGCTGTCGTTCCTGGACGGGGAGCTGCCGGGCAGCATCGGTGCGCGCTGGGAGGTGTCGCTCCCGCTGCTGGACTGGCGCCCGGAGCGGATCGTTCCCCATCCGGAGTGCCCGTGCGGCGCTGCGGGACGTGGAGAGGGGGTGCGCGTCTCGGAGACCGGGGCATCACACGACACAATGGCGGGGTAACCGCCGTAAGCGGCCGGCTTGGTTGTCATGGCTGTCTGGGACTCGTCGCAGTACGTCCGAGGAGGGGCTCATGTCCGATCTTCCCCGCAAGGCGGTCACCCGCACCGCGAAGCTGGCCACCCTGCCACTGGGGTTCGCGGGCCGGGCCACCTGGGGGCTGGGCAAGCGGATCGGCGGGAAGTCCGCCGAAATCGTCTCCCGGGAGTTGCAACAGCGCACCGCCGACCAGCTCTTCAAGGTGCTCGGGGAGCTGAAGGGCGGGGCGATGAAGTTCGGGCAGGCGCTGTCCGTCTTCGAGTCGGCGCTGCCCGAGGAGATCGCCGGGCCCTACCGGGCTGCGCTCACCAAGCTCCAGGACGCCGCCCCGCCCATGCCGACCCGCACGGTCCACGCGGTGCTGGCGGAGCGGCTGGGTGAGGAGTGGCGGGAGCTGTTCCTCGAATTCGAGGACAAGCCGTCGGCCGCCGCGTCGATCGGGCAGGTGCACCGGGCGGTGTGGCACGACGGACGCGAGGTCGCGGTCAAGGTCCAGTACCCGGGGGCCGGGGAGGCGCTCCTCTCCGATCTCACCCAGCTGAGCCGGTTCGCCAGGCTGCTGGGGCCGCTGATCCCGGGGATGGACATCAAGCCGCTGATCACCGAGTTGCGGGACCGGGTCTCCGAGGAGCTGGACTACGCGCTGGAGGCCGAGGCGCAGCGGGCGCACGCGGCGGAGTTCGCGGACGATCCGGACGTGGTGGTGCCGGACGTGGTGCACCAGGGCGAACAGGTGCTGGTCACCGAGTGGATGGAGGGGGTGCCGCTGGCGGAGGTGATCTCCGGGGGCACGCCCGCGCAGCGGGACCGGGCGGGGCAGTTGCTGGCGCGGTTCCTCTTCTCGGGCCCGGCGCGCACCGGGCTGCTGCACGCGGATCCGCATCCGGGGAACTTCCGGCTGCTGCCGCCGGCCGATGGGGAGGACGGCGGGTACCGGCTCGGGGTGCTGGACTTCGGCACGGTGGACCGGCTGCCGGGCGGGCTGCCCGGGATCATCGGTGAGGCGCTGCGGATGGCGCTGGAGGGCGATGCCCAGGTGGTGTACGACCGGCTCTGCGAGGAGGGGTTCGTCAAGGGGTCCATCGCTCTCGACCCCGACGGGGTGCTGGAGTATCTGCTGCCGATCATCGAGCCGACGGCGGTGGAGGAGTTCACCTTCACCCGTAGCTGGATGCGCGAGCAGGCCACCCGGATCGGTGACCCGCGCTCGCCCGCCCATCAGCTGGGCAAGCAGCTGAATCTGCCCCCGGCGTATCTGCTGATCCACCGGGTGACGCTGAGCACGATCGGGGTGCTCTGCCAGTTGAACGCGACGGTCCGGCTCCGGGACGAGCTGGAGTCGTGGCTGCCGGGCTTCCTGCCGGATCCCGACCCGGAACAGGCGCCGGTGTCGGAGCCGGAGCCGGAGCCGGTGTCGTTGGAGAAGAGCGCGGGCGGCGTCACGGTCGAGGCGGACGCCTGAGCAGCACGGCGGGGCCGGTCCTGACGGACCGGCCCCGGTGGGTGCTGCCTGCTCCTACTGCATGACGGCCATGGCCAGCGCGCGGCGGGCGCGCATCGAAACGCGCTCGGCGCGACGCTGCATGCGCCGGGCGGCGACCAGGCGCACGGCCCGGCGTTCCGCGTCGGCTTCCCGCATGCGTTCGCTCATATGCGCGCGAGCCAGGGCTTCTGGAATGAGTTGCATCTCGCGGGTCCTGTTCTGACGCGACTCGTTCGCGCCCATGGTGGTGACTGCTGGGGTGGCGGAGCCCGAAGGCTCGCTCGTGGAAGAGGTCATCGGAGCCTGCTTCTGGGGATCGTGCGTGTAGGGGCGGTCGATGGTTCCGGTGATGTTCATGCCGAGACCGGGTTCTTGCGCGGGCGTCCACGGGGACGCTTCCGGGCCACGACCACGCCCTGGACGAACAGTTCGCCGCCCCAGACGCCCCACGGCTCGCGCCGCTCCTTGGCGCCGGCGAGGCAGGCCTCGATCAGCGGGCAGGTGCGGCAGAGGGTCTTGGCGTACTCGACGTCGGCCGGGGACTCCGCGAAGAAGACCTCCGGGTCGTAGGCACGACAGGGAACGGGCACGCCGAGGTTCTCGATGGCGTCGTCGAGCGCGGTGAGCGCGGTGAGGGGGGTCAAGGTGGAGTCCTCCGTGGGGACGGGCGGGGAGTTCGTTTCGGAAGGGGACGGGGCGTGCGCTTCGAGTTGCACGGGGTGTCTTCCTCGTCTGATCGGTTCCGGGCTGTTGCCCGGTGGTCGGCTGCTACCGGTGGTGCGTGCCCCGAGGCCCCTCTCACCGTCCGTCCCGTTCGGGGACAAACAAAAGGGCCGCGGATCCCGGGTGGGTTCCGCGGCCCTGAAGGCGCCTGCCTGATGGTGAATCAGGCTGGATCACTCCAGGGTTCGAGCCCACGGAAGGCCCACATCTTGTGATGCTGCGTCTGCTTCTTCGTTTCGGCACCGGTCACCGCAAAGGCATAGACCGTGGCCTGTGCCGCTGCTGCTGCTTCCAGCGCCTTGGTCGGTCGCTCATCGCGCTCCAGGACGGTGCACTCCCGCGCGGGGAGAACAGGCAGTCCTGCCGGACGCACGGCATTGGCGCCGGACAGTCCACTGGTGATGAGTTCGGACCGGGAGAGGCCGAGCGAGCAGGCGGAGACGACCGAGCGATCGGTCATTTTGCCGGCGCCGATGGAGCCGGTGCTGATGAAGCCTGTGTTGATGCTGATCACTGGAATCGCCTCCTCTCGGCGTCTCGGAAGACCGGCCGGGACCGGTCGTACGTATATGGACAAGTACAGCTGAGATAAGTAGAGCACGGTCCAGGGCTTCGGAGAAGCCACTGTTTCCGTGGTTAAGAACCTATGGGGATTCCCCGGGCGGGCGCAAACTATTTTTTCGACGAGTTCGCATCAGCCGTCCTCAGCGCTCTCCGCACCGTCCTCACCTGCGCAGATCGCCAGCACATCCGCTCCGAACCGATCCAGCTTCCGGACACCCACGCCGGAGATCACCGCCAGCTCGCCCGCCGTGCCCGGCACGGTCTCCGCGATCGCCATCAGCGTCTTGTCCGTGAACACGCAGTAGGCCGGCTGGCTCAGCCGCTCCGCCTGGTCCGCGCGCCAGTCGCGCAGCCGCTCGTACAGCCCCTCGTCCATGTCCGACGGGCAGTCCTCGCAGCGCATGAGCTTCATCTCGCCGGCGTCGGTGAGGGTCTTGCGGCAGACCCGGCACCGCGCGGGGCCGCGCTGCTTGCGCCGGGCGACGCCGCGCTCCGCTCCCGCGCCGGCACCCGGCCGGGTGTCCCGGGCGCCGGCGGCTCCGGAGCCCGGCCGGAGCCCGTTCAGGAAGCGGGTGGGCCGCCGGGTCGCCCGGCCCCCCGGGGAGCGCGAGAGCGCCCAGGAGAGCGAGAGATGAACCCTCGCCCGGGTGACCCCCACATAGAGCAGCCGGCGCTCCTCCTCGACCTGCTCGTCGGTCTTGGCGTAGGTGATGGGCATCATCCCCTCGGTGAGCCCGACCAGGAAGACCGCGTCCCACTCCAGGCCCTTCGCCGCGTGGAGCGAGGCGAGCGTGACGCCCTGCACGGTCGGCGCGTGCTGCGCGGCGGCCCGCTCGTCCAGCTCGGCCACCAGATCGGACAGGGTGGCGTCCGGCTTGGCCCGGACGAAGTCCTCGGCGAGCCGGACGATCGCGGCCAGCGACTCCCAGCGGTCCCGGACGGCCCCCGAACCCGCCGGGGGCTCGGTGGTCCAGCCCTTGGTGGAGAGCACGGCCCGCACCTGCGAGGGCAGCTCGACGACATCGTCGAGCAGTGCGTCGTTCCCCCCGAAGCGGGCGGCGCCCCGCAGCGCGGCGCCCGCCTCGCGTACCTCCTGGCGCTCGAAGAACCGCTC
Source organism: Streptomyces sp. NPDC093109 (assembly GCF_040701725.1). Taxonomy (NCBI): domain Bacteria; kingdom Bacillati; phylum Actinomycetota; class Actinomycetes; order Kitasatosporales; family Streptomycetaceae; genus Streptomyces; species Streptomyces sp. NPDC093109. The sequence goes on along the minus strand of NZ_JBFBEZ010000035.1, from coordinate 64,923 downwards.
GGCCCCCCGCAGCTGGTACGGCACGCCCGCGTCGGCCAGGGCCTGTTCGTAGACCTCCGACTGGGCGTTGATGCGGAAGAGCACGGCGATCTCGCCGGCCGGGACGCCTGCGGCGATCAGGTCGCGGATCCGGCGCGCGGTGCCCTCGGCCTCGGCCGGCTCGTCCCCGTACTCCGTACGGACCGGCTCGGGGCCGGACGCGCGCTGGGAGATCAGCTCCAGACGGTGCTCGGCGGCCCGGCCGCGCGCCTGGTTCAGCAGGCCGTTGGCCAGCTGGACGACCTGCGGGGTGGACCGGTAGTCGCGGACCAGCTTCACCACCGTCGCGCCCGGGTGGCGGGTGCGGAAGTTCAGCAGATGGTCGGGGGTGGCGCCGGTGAAGGAGTAGATCGTCTGGCTGGCGTCGCCGACGACGCACAGGCTCTCCCGCTCCCCCAGCCACAGATCGAGCAGCCGCTGCTGGAGCGGGCTGACGTCCTGGTACTCGTCCACCACGAAGTGCTGGTACTGGCGGCGGATCTGGTCCGCGATGTCGTGCCGGTCCTGGAGGATGCCGACCGTCAGCAGCAGGACGTCCTCGAAGTCGATCACCGAGCGATCGCGCTTCAGCTGCTCGTACATCCCGTAGAGCTGGCCGATCTCCGCCGGATCGCGCGGCGCCTCGCGCAGGGACTTGGCCACGGCGGCCGGATAGTCGGCGGGGACCGTCTGGGTCACCTTCGCCCACTCGATCTCGCTGGTGACGTCCCGCAGCTCGTTCCGGTCGAGCCGGATCCGGCAGCGGGCAGCGGCCTCGGCGACCAGCTGGATCTTGCGGTCGAGCAGCCTCGGCAGCTCACCGCCGACCGCCTTGGGCCAGAAGAACTGGAGCTGACGCAGCGCGGCCGAGTGGAATGTGCGCGCCTGCACACCGCCCGCGCCGAGCTGCCGCAGCCGCCCGCGCATCTCGCCCGCCGCGCGGTTGGTGAACGTGACGGCCAGCACGCTGCCGGGCTGGAGTATCCCCGCCCGCACCCCGTACGCGATCCGGTGCGTGATGGCGCGCGTCTTGCCCGTGCCGGCCCCGGCCAGCACGCACACCGGCCCGTGCAGGGCCGTCGCCACCTCGCGCTGCTCGGGGTCAAGCCCGTCGAGCACCGCGTCGGCGTCCGGCGGCGGGGCCACGACCTGGCCGCCGCCGGATTCCTCCGGGAAGAGTGGGGAGTACGTTGCTGCTGTCACCCCGCCATGCTGCCAGGTCACGCGGGGCCCCTGCGAAAGTTGTCCACAGGGGAGCACCAATAGTCGTACGACCGCTTCGGGGAATGGTCGCCGGGGCCCGCGCGTTCGACAGAATGCGAGCGAACGACCCCGTTCACGAACGACAGAGGGAGCGTCGGAGACCATGCCGGGCACTGTGACGATGTACAGCACCACGTGGTGCGGATACTGCCGTCGACTGAAGGGCCAGATGGACCGCGAGGGCATCGCGTACACCGAGATCAACATTGAGCACGACCCGGAGTCGGCGGCCTTCGTCGAAAAGGCGAACGGCGGCAACCAGACAGTCCCGACCGTGCTTTTCCCAGACGGTTCGACGCTGACCAACCCGTCGCTGGCGCAGGTCAAGCAGAAGGTCGGCGCCGCCTGACCCCACCCCCGCGCGGTCGCGCCCCTGCCCCAGGAAGACCCCGGCGTTCAAGGGGCAGGGGGTTGAGGCACAGGGGGTTGAGGCAAGGGGGAGGAACCGGTCGTTGGGCATGGGGCCGCCCCTCCTGCTGTGAGTGTCGCGTCTCCGTGACAGGTGTAAAGGGCGCTCCTGCGTCGCGTCGCTGCGCGATGACCTCCGGTCACCCTTGACACCTGCCCCGGAGTCGCGGGTGCGGCTTTTCGGGAGGGGCGGCCGGGTGGGAGGGGGTTGCCCGGGGGGCCGGATGTCCTGCTGCTCGGCTCAGGGTCCGGCGGCCCGGTGGACCCTGCGGGGCCACGCGGCAGTGGCATGGGGTGGTGGCGCGCCGTCTCGGCGGCCGACGGTCCGCTGTTTGCTGAGACTCATGCCCCGCTGGTCACCGTGCGAGGGCGGAGGGGCCGGTGAGACCCGTGTGGCGGTAAGTGGGCTTCCGGAGGCGGTCTTTGCATCCTGGAGTGCTTCTTATGCACCTCAGGACACATGTGGCACCCGGAGAGGCCCCCCACCACCCGCCAAACCGCCCCAAATGGGGCATATAGATTGAGGTGGGCTGCTCGGAGGCCCCCGCACCGGCCCGAGGCCCCCGACCAGACAGCAACACCCGCCCACCTCCCGGGCACCACAACGCAACGGCGACCAGCGGGGCATGAGTGCCAGCCAAACGGCGGCCGTCAGCCGCCGAGACAAGCCCGGCAGCCCCACTCCACTGCCGCGCAGCCCCGCAGGGCCCACCCGCCCGCCGGACCCTGAACCGACCGGCAGGACAACCGGCCCCCCGGGCAACCCCTCACCCCCCAGCCGCCCCTCCCAAAAAGCCGCACTTGCGACTCCGGGACAGGAGTCAAGGGTGCAGCGAAGCGAAATCGGCGCAGCCGACGCGACGCAGGAGCGCCCTTTACACCTGTCACGGAGACGCGACACTCACAGCAGGAGGGGCGGCCCCTTTCCCCCACAACCCGCGCCACCCACCCACACCACTCAACACCGCCCTAACCCGCACCCCACAACCGCGACACCGGCCCACCGCCCGGGGCTCAGCCCGCCGGCTTCGGCAGGGGCTTGCCGTACCAGAGCTCCACCAGCCGCGCGGCGATCGAGATGCCGGCCGGCGGCAGGATCTCGCCGGACTCGATGGCGGCGCGGAGGTCCTCGCGGGAGAACCAGCGGGCCTCCTCGATCTCCTCGCCGTCCACCGTGATCTCCGACGAGGTGGCGCGGGCCATGAAGCCCAGCATCAGGCTCGACGGGAACGGCCACGGCTGGCTGGCGATGTACTCGACCTCGCCGACCGTGACGCCCGCCTCCTCGAAGACCTCGCGGACCACCGACTGCTCGATCGACTCGCCGGGCTCCACGAAGCCGGCCAGTGTGGAGAAGCGGCCCTCGGGCCAGTGGACCTGGCGGCCCAGCAGCGCGCGGTCCTCCTCGTCGGTGACCAGCATGATCACGGCGGGGTCGGTGCGCGGGTAGTGCTCGGCGCCGCACGCCTGGCAGCGGCGGATGTGGCCGGCCGCCGCGATCACCGTGCGCTCACCGCAGCGCGAGCAGAAGCGGTGCAGCCGCTGCCAGTTCTCCAGCGCCACCGCGTGCACCATCAGGCCCGCGTCGCGCGCGGAGAGCAGCGTGCCGGCCTCGCGCAGTCCCGCCGGGCGCGCCGACTGGTCCATCCGGCCGGGGAGCGTGTCCTTCTGGAGCGCGAAGTAGCGGACTCCGTCCGCGTCCGTGCCGAGGAAGTAGCGGTGGGTCTCGGTGAGGGGCGCCTCGAAGGACGGGGTCATGACCAGTTCGGTCCGCCCGTCGGGGGTGTCGTCGATCAGCGCCTGGCCGCCGGAGACCACGAAGACGCGGGTCGTGGGATGGCTCCAGGCGGCGGCGAGCCATGCTTCGTCGAGGCGGTGGTGCGCGGCTCGGTCGATGCCGCTGTGGGCGGTGAGGCCGATGGGTCGGTGTGCGGTGGCGTCACTGCTGAGGGTGCTCACAGGTGTCTTCCAACTCCCCCGGGTGGATTGGGTTTCGATCAGCGGAGTGCGGGCGGTGCGGGTGGTGCGGGTGATCAGTGGGGTGGTGGTGGCGCGGCGGCGGCCAGGACGGGGCCCAGGTCGCCCCAGAGGTAGGCGGTGGTCTCGACACCTTTGAGGAGCAGATCGAGTTCGATCTTCTCGTTCGGCGCGTGCCAGCCGTCGGACGGGACGGAGATCCCCAGGAAGAGCACCGGCGCGCCCAGCACGTCCTGGAGATCGGCGGCCGGTCCCGAGCCGCCCTCGCGGGTGAACCGGACCTTCTGGCCGAAGGCGCGCTCCATCGACCGTACGACGGACCGGAGCGCGGGGTGGTCCAGCGGGGTCAGACAGGGGCGGGTGGCCGCGCCGAAGACGATGGTGTGCCGGATTCCGGCCGGTATCCGGGCGGCGGCCCACTCCCGTACGGCCTGTTCGATACGGTCCGGGTCCTGGCCCGCGACGAGCCGGAACGACAGCTTCAGCCGGGCCGACGACGGGATGATCGTCTTGCCGCCCGGCCCCTGGTAGCCGCCGCCGATGCCGTTGACCTCGGCGGTCGGACGGGCCCAGACGCGCTCCAGGGTGGAGTAGCCGGCCTCGCCCAGCGTTCCGTGGGACGCGGCCGTACGCAGCCACCGCGCCTCGTCGAAGGGCAGCTCCGCGATCAGGGCGCGCTCGGCGGCCGTCAGCTCGGCGACGCCGTCGTAGAAGCCGGGGACCGTGACGCGTTCGTCCTCGTCGTGCAGGGCGGCGACCAGCCGGGCGGCGACGGTGGCCGGGTTCGGGACGGCTCCGCCGAAGGAACCGGAGTGGATGTCCTGGTCGGGTCCCGACAGCTCGATCTCGCAGTCGGCCAGGCCGCGCATCCCCGTGCAGACGGTCGGGGTGTCCTCGGACCACATCCCGGTGTCGGAGACGATCACCACATCGGCGGCGAGCCGGTCGGCGTGCCGCTCGGTCAGGGCGCGGAAGTTCGGGGAGCCCGACTCCTCCTCGCCCTCGACGAGGAGCTTGAGGTGGACGGCGGGGGTGGTGCGTCCGGTGGCGGCGAGGTGCGCCCGTACCCCGAGGGTGTGGAAGAACACCTGTCCCTTGTCGTCGGCGGCCCCGCGCGCGTACAGCCGGCCGTCCCGGACGACCGGCTCGAACGGGTCGGTGTCCCAGCCGTCCTCGCGGGCGGCGGGCTGGACGTCGTGATGGCCGTAGACGAGCACGGTCGGCGCGCCGGGGTCGGCGGAGGGCCACTCGGCGAAGACGGCCGGGGCGCCCGGTGTGTCCCAGATCTCGGTGACCGGGAAGCCGGTCTCCTTGAGTTTGGCGGCGAGCCAGTCGGCACTGCGCCGCACGTCAGCGTCGTGGTCGGGCTGGGCGGATACGGAGGGAATGCGCAGCCAGTCGGCGAGGTCGTCGAGGAAGGCCGTGCGGTGGGTCTGGACGTACGTTTGGACGACGCTGTCCGGGGTGTCGCTCATGACGTCGAGCCTAACGGGCCCGGCGGGCGGTCTCGTCTGCCGGATGTGACGTTCGCTCGTCCGTGGCTGTGTCGTCGCTCTCGTCGCCGCTCGCGCCGTCCGTGGCGCGGGGGTCGTGGGTGAGGAGTCGTTCCAGCTCGGGACGGGCGGGGAGGCGCTCGGGGCGTACCACCTCCCCGGTCCGTATGTATACGAAAGCGGCGGTCACCGCCGTCAACGGAATCCCGAGCTGCTCGGCCCAGGCCAGCCGGTAGACGGCGAGCTGGAGCGGGTCGGCGGTGCGGGTCCTGCCGGTCTTCCAGTCCACGATCTCGTACACGTAGGGGTGCGCGTAGGGGTGCGCGTAGGCGTGCGCGCCGCCGTGCGGGGCCGGGACGCGGTAGACGGCGTCGATACGGCCCCGGATCAGGCGGCCCGCGAGGCTGAGGTGGAAGGGCGTCTCCACCCGGTACGGGGTGCGGCGGGCGTACGGGGTGCGTTCGAACGCGGCCTTGAGTTCGGCGAGGTCGCGTTCGTCGATGATCTCGGGCTCGTCCTCGGGGCCGCCGGGCAGCTCGTCGGGCCCGAGCATCGGGAGGGGCGTCTCCTCGAACCGGGACTCCACCCAGGCGTGGAAGCGGGTGCCCCTGCGTGCTGCCGCCGGCCGGGGCGGGCGCGGCATGGGCCGGGCCAGCTCCCGGGCGAAGCCGTCGGGGTCCTCGGCCAGCCGCAGCAGTTCGGTGGCGGAGAGGGACGGCGGTACGAGGACATCGCGGACGGTGGCGCGGGCGCGCCGCAGCTCGCCGGCGAGGGCGTCGAGGTCGCGGTCCCAGGAGGCGAGGGCGCGGGTCTCCTCCGGGGTGAGCGGCTCGTCGCCGGAAGGCGGCGCGTCACTCGAAGGCGGCACGGAAGTCGGCGGGCGTGGGGCGGGGACGGCCGCCGCAGGGCGGGCGGACTCCCAGGCACCGTCATGGGGTACGTAAGGGCCGCCCTCCGGGTCGAGACCTTCGGGGTACTCCGGGCACTCCGGGTCCTCCGGGTCCTCCGGGGGGAACAGGTCGCCCCAGAGGTCCCCCTCCCCCGGAACCTCGGGCTCCGGCTCCGGTACGGGTGCCGGATCCGGCACCGGCCCGTCCCCGCCGTCCCCGCCGTCCCCGTCCCCCGCCGCCCGGAGCGCTTCGAGGTGCGCCAGGACCGTGTCCGCCGCCCGGTGCCGGCGGAGCAGGGACGGTCCGTCGAGCGGCAGCGGCCAGGGACGCGGGGTGGTCTCCGCCTCCAGGGCGGGGTTCTGGTCGGACTCCTCCGGGGCGTCCGCCCACACCTCGATCTCGCCGTGACCGGCCGCACAGTGGTCGTACAGGGCGTGCAGAAAGTCCGACGGGCCGCGCGGGCGCTTCTGGGCGGGCCCCCACCAGTGGCCGGAGCCGAGCAGCAGGGAGCGCGGCCGGGTGAAGGTGACATAGCCGAGGCGCAGCTCCTCCGTGTGCTGGTGCGCCTTCATGGCCTCCTTGAAGGACTTGATGCCCTTCGCGTCCCAGGAGGGCACCTCGGGAAGTGTCGGGGCGTCACCGCGCAGCGGGTGCGGCAGGACCTTGGGCTGGAAGGTCCACGCCTCGCGGGCCTTGCTGTTGGGGAACTGTCCGGCGACGAGTCCCGGTACGGCGACGACGTCCCACTCCAGTCCCTTGGACTTGTGGGCGGTGAGCACCTTCACGGTGTTCTCCCCGCCGGGCAGCGCGTTGTCCAGGCCCTTCTCGTACTGGGCGGCCGTACGGAGGAACGCCAGGAAGGCCAGCAGTCCGGCCTCGCCGTCGAGGGAGGCGAAGGAGGCGGCGGTGTCGAGGAAGTTGCCGAGGGTCTCGCGGCGGCGGGCGGCCAGGGCGTGCGGGGACGCGGAGAGTTCGACGTCGAGGCCGGTGGTGGCCAGGACCCGGTGCAGGACGTCCATCAGGGGGTCGGCGAGGGAGCGGCGCAGCTCGCGCAGCTCGGTGGCGAGCCGGGCGAAGCGGACCCGGGCGGCGGCGGAGAAGGGCAGCCCGTCCTCGGGGGCGCCCGCCGAGTCCAGGAAGGTGTCGAGCGCGTCGGCGAGGGAGATGACCTCGGCGGGGTCGGTGCCCTCGACGGCGGCGGCGAGCCGGGCGCCGAGATCGTCGTCAGCGCCGGATCCGGCACCGGAGCCCGCGCCGGGTCCCCGGTGGACCAGCAGCCGGGCCCGGCGGCCGAGGAGAGCCAGGTCGCGGGGGCCGATGGACCAGCGGGGGCCGGTGAGCAGCCGGACGAGCGAGGCGTTGGCGCCGGGGTCCTGGAGGACTTCGCACATCGCGACGAGGTCGGCGACCTCGGGGAGGTGGAGCAGCCCGGAGAGCCCGACGACCTCGACGGGCACGTCGCGGGCCACCAGTGCGCCCTGGATCTCCGGGAAGTCACCTGCCGTACGGCACAGGACGGCGATCTCGCCGGGCTCCTTGCCGGTCCTGACGAGGTGCGCGATGGAGTCCGCGAGCCACTCGATCTCCGCCTCGTGGGTGGGCAGCAGGGCGCAGCGCACGCCGCCGTCGCGCTCGGCGCCGGGCGCGGGCCGCAGTGCCTCGACGCCTTCGTGCATGGCGCGCAGGGGCGCGGCGAGGCCGTTGGCGAGGTCGAGGAGCCGGCCGCCGCTGCGGCGGTTCTCGCTGAGGGAGAAGCGGGCGGCGGGGGCGCCGTCGGCGCCCGGGAAGTGGGCGGGGAAGTCGTCCAGGTTGGCGACGGAGGCGCCGCGCCAGCCGTAGATCGCCTGGCAGGGGTCGCCGACGGCGGTCACGGCGTGGCCCGTACCGCCGCCGAAGAGCCCGGAGAGCAGCAGGCGCTGGGCGACCGAGGTGTCCTGGTACTCGTCGAGGAGGACGACGCGGAACTCGTCCCTGAGGAGGGCGCCGACCTCGGGCCTGGTGGTGGCGAGTTCGGCGGAGAGGGCGATCTGGTCGCCGAAGTCGAGCAGGTCGCGGGCGCGCTTGGCCTCGCGGTAGCGCCCGACGAGTTCGAGCAGCTCGCCGCGGGCGACGGCGGTCTCGGGGAGCTTGCGCAGATCGGCGTTGGAGAGCCGGACGCGGTCCAGGGCGGCGAGCAGCTCCGTGTCGTACGCGGCGAGGTCGGCCGGCCGTACGAGATGCTCGGCCAGCTCGGCGTCGAGCGCGAGCAGGTCGCTGACCAGCACGGGCAGCGTCTTGGTCAGCGCGGGGTACGGTCCCGGCGCCTCGCGCAGCACGCGCGCGGCGAGCTGGAAGCGGGTGGCGTCGGCGAGCAGCCGGGTGGTCGGCTCCAGCCCGATCCGCAGCCCGTGATCGGTGAGGAGGCGGCCCGCGAAGGCGTGGTACGTGGAGATGCGGGGCTCGCCCGGGGGGTGGTCGGGGTCCGCGGCGTCGGGGTCGGTGACGCCCGCCCGGACGAGCGCCTTGCGGACGCGCTCGGCGAGCTCGCCGGCCGCCTTGTTGGTGAACGTCAGCCCGAGCACCTGCTCGGGTGCGACCTGCCCGCTGCCCACCAGCCACACCACCCGCGCGGCCATCACCGTCGTCTTCCCCGACCCGGCCCCGGCCACGATCACCTGCGGGGCGGGCGGCGCGGTGACGCAGGCCATCTGCTCCGGGGTGAAGGGGATCCCGAGCAGCTCCTTGAGGCGCTCGGGGTCGGTGAGGAGGGGTACGGACATGTCGGGAAGGTTATCCGGCACCACTGACAACGGCCGGGTCGGTGGATATGGAGGTGGCCAGTCCTATCACTCGTTCGGGCCAACTCTCCCTACCCATGTAGAACATGACGTTCTACGCTGACATCATGGACCGCATTCCCGTACGAGAGCTGAATCAGAACACGAGCGCCGTGCTCGCTCGGGTGCAGCGCGGCGAGTCCTTGGAGGTGACAGTGAGCGGCACGGCAGTCGCGCGACTGGTCCCCATCACCACTACTCAGTCACTGCTCGACCGGCTGGTCGCCGAAGGACGAGCGACCGCGCCGAGCATGAGCGGCCCCTTTCCGCTGCCGCCCGTACTGGGGGACCCCGCCATCGACACCGGCGCGGAGATCTCGGCCATGCGCGAAGAGGAACGCTGGTGATCTATCTGGACTCGGCGGCCGTCGTGAAACTGATCCGGCAGGAGCTCGAAAGCGGAGAACTGATCTCGTGGCTGAGTGCACGCCCCGATGAGTCACTGATCGCCTCGGCCCTTGTCGAGGTGGAAGTTCCGCGCGCCCTGCGCCGGACCGCCCCGCAGTCGCTCGCCGGTGTTCCCGGCGTCCTGGCCAGGCTCTACCTGCTGGAGATCGACCGGACGGTACGTGCCACAGCTGCGGCATACCCGGACCCGGCACTACGTTCTCTGGACGCCGTCCATCTGGCCACCGCGCGGCTCGTCGCCGGGCAGCCGGGCGCCGAGCCGCTCACTTTTGTGACGTACGACAGCCGTCTGCTGAAGGCCGCTGAGAACGCCGGGCTGAGCATCGCCTCGCCAGGGGCCTGATCGGCTCCCCGTTCACTCCACGATCTGCCGCCCCTCCGGCCGCGCGCTGCACGACGCGCGGAAGGCGCAGTGGGTGCAGTGCTGGCCGGTGGTGGGGGTGAAGCGTTCGTCGAGGACGCGGCCGGCCGCGGTGGTGAGGAGTTCGCCGACCCACTCGCCCGTCAGGGGCTCCTGGGACTGGACCTTGGGGAGCTGGTCGCCGCCCTCCTTCACGGGGGCCGCCTGGCGCAGGTGGACGAGTTCGGCGCCGGCGGAATCCGGGCGGTGGCCGTCGAAGAGGTCGTCGAGGGCGCCCTCGCGCACGGCGAGCTGGTAGACGGCGAGCTGGGGGTGGCGGGCGACCTCGTCCTTCGTGGGGGACTGCTTGCCGGTCTTGAAGTCGACCACGTACGCCCGGCCCTGCGCGTCGCGCTCGACGCGGTCCATGGAGCCCCGGATCCGTACTTCGTACGGACCCGCTTCGAGGGTGACGTCGAAGCCGTGCTCCGTGGCGGCGGGGGCCCTGCCGCCGCGGTCCATGACATGCCACTTGAGGAAGCGTTCGAGCGCCACGCGCGCGTGCTCCTTCTCCTGCTGGGACTTCCAGGGCGCGTCGAAGGCGAGCGCGTCCCATACGGAGTCCAGCCGGCTCATCAGGACGGCGAGGTCCGCGGGGGTACGGCCGGAGGCGACCTCGTCGGCCAGGACGTGGACGACGTTGCCGAACCCCTGCGCGGCCGTGGCAGGCGCGTCCGCCTTCACCTCGCGCCCCAGGAACCACTGGAGCGCGCAGGTGTTGGCCAGCTGCTCCAGCGCGCTGCCGGAGAGCGCGACGGGCCGGTCCCGCTCGCGCAGCGGCACCTCGCCGTGCGTCGGCTCGTACATCCCCCACCAGCGATCCGGGTGCGCGGCCGGGACGAGTGCCTGGCCCTCCTCGTCGGTGAGCGCCGCGAGCCGGGCCAGCCGCAGGGCCGCCGCGTCCCGCAGAGCCGGGCTCGCGGCGGGGTCGACGGTGGTGGCCCGCAATTCGGCGACCAGGGGGGCGACGGCGAGCGGGCGGCGGGGGCGGGCGGTGATGTCCCGGGGCTCGACGCCGAGTTCGGTGAGGAAGCGGGAGGGCTGGTCGCCGTCGTCGGCGGGCGCCTTGACTGCGGTGACGACGAGCCGGTCGCGCGCGCGCGTGGCGGCGACGTAGAAGAGGCGCCGCTCCTCCGTAAGGAGGGCGCCGGGGGTGAGCGGCTCGGCCAGCCCGTCCCGGCCGATCCGGTCCGCCTCCAGCAGCGAGCCGCGCCGCCGTACGTCCGGCCAGAGCCCCTCCTGGACCCCCGCGACGACCACCAGCGGCCATTCGAGGCCCTTGGCGCGGTGGGCCGTCATCAGGCGTACGGCGTCGGGGCGCACGGTGCGCCGGGTCAGGGTGTCGGCCGCGATGTCCTGCGCGTCCAGCTCCTCCAGGAAGTTGAGCGCGCCGCGCCCCCCGGTGCGCCGCTCGGCGCGGGCCGCGGCGTCGAAGAGGGCGCAGACGGCGTCGAGGTCGCGGTCGGCGTTACGGCCGCCGGCGCCGCCGCGCAGGGCGGACCGTTCGAGCCGGCCGGGCCAGGAGGTGCCCTGCCACAGCTCCCAGAGGGCCTCCTCCGCGGTGCCGCCCCCTTCGAGCCGCTCGCGCGCCTTGTGCAGGAGCGCGCCGAGCCGCCGCGCGCCCCGCGCGTACGCCGTGTCGTGCGCCACCAGCCGCTCCGGCTCCGCGACCGCCCGTGTGAGCAGCACGTCCGACGGTGCGGGGACGGCCGCGCCGCCGGCCCGCTCCTCGTCCCGCAGCGCCCGCCCGAGCCGCCGCAGATCGGCGGAGTCCATCCCGCCGAGCGGCGAGGCGAGCAGCGTGAGCGCGGTCTCCACGTCCAGCCACACCCCGGAGCCGGACGCGGCATCGGGTACGGCGGCGGACCCGGTGGCGTCCCGCGACGCCTCCAGCGACGCCGTCGCCACCGCCCGCAGCGCCGTCAGCAGCGGCGCCACCGCCGGTTCGTGGCGCAGCGGCACATCGTCGCCGTCGGTCTCCACGGGGACGCCCGACGAGGTCAGCGCGCGGCGGACGGAGGGGATCGTACGGCCGCCGGACCTGACCAGGACGGCCATGTCGCTCCAGGCGACACCGTCCTCCAGATGCGCCCGGCGCAGGATGTCGGCGATGTTGTCCAGCTCCGCCGACGGGGTCGGGAAGGTGTACGTCTCGACCCTGCCGCCCCCGCGCACCGCCGCCGGCTCGCGGTGGGCCCGTACCGCTCCTGGGGGGAGCCGGGTCAGCGGCATCCGGCGGGTCAGCAGCCGGGTCGCCGCGAGGAGCAGGGCCCCCGAGCGGCGGGAGGTGGTGAGCACCTCCACCGGTGCCGGGCGGCCGTCGGCGCGCGGGAAGGCGTCGGGGAAGTCGAGGATGCCGTTCACATCGGCGCCCCGGAAGGTGTAGATCGACTGGTCGGGATCGCCGAAGGCGACCAGCGTGCGCCCCCCGCCCGCCAGCGCGTGCAACAGCGCGACCTGCGCCGGGTCGGTGTCCTGGTACTCGTCGACGAAGACCGCGTCGTAGCGCGCCACGATCCGCGCGGCGACCTCCGGCCGGTCGGCGAGCCTGGCCGCCCGGTGCACCAGCTCCGTGTAGTCGAGGACCCCTTGCAGCTCCAGGACGTCCAGGTACTCGGCGAGGAAGGACGCGGCGGCCGACCAGTCCGGCCGTCCCGTACGCCGTGCGAACGCCGCCAGCGCGTCCGGTTCGAGGCCCAGTTCGCGGCTGCGGGCGAGGACGGCCCTGACCTCGTCGGCGAAGCCGCGCGTTGTCAGACACGCCCGCAGCTCGTCCGGCCAGCGCACCCGCCCGCGCCCCTCGCGCTCCAGCTGGAGCTGGCCCGCGAGCAGTTCGCGCACGGCGAGGTCCTGCTCGGGGCCGGAGAGCAGCCGCAGCGGCTCGCTGAAGAGATCGGCCTCCTGGTGGGCGCGGATCAGGGCGTAGCAGAAGGAGTGGAAGGTGGTCGCCTGCGGTCCGCGGGTGCCGCCGAGCCGGACCGCCATCCGGTCGCGCAGCTCCACCGCCGCCTTGCGGCTGAAGGTCAGCACCAGGATCCGTTCGGGGTCGGCGCCCCGGGCGACCCGCGCGGCGACCGATTCCACCAGCGTCGTCGTCTTGCCCGTGCCCGGTCCTGCCAGCACCAGCATCGGACCGGCCGCGTGATCAACCACCCGGCGCTGCGCCGCGTCCAGCACAGGAGGGGCCACCGGTGCCGGCGGGGTACGCACCAGCCGGTACGCGCCCGGGGTCCGCTGCCGTGCCTTGCGGTACGGCTGACGCCCGGGTGAGGCCATGGCGGAGGACCCGGTGGAGAACCCGGTGGAAGCCCGGGGCGTAGACCCGGTGGAGGAAGGGATGGTCACGTGGTTCGCCGGTCCTGGAAGGCTGGTGGAGTGCGGGTGGAGACGGAGCCGGGGCGCGCGACGGGTGTCGGCGCTCCGGCCGGAGCACGTGCGGCACGCGGGGCTCACGACGTACGTACAGCTCGCGGCGTACGTACGGCGCGCCGCGTGCGCGGGGCGGGCGCCGTCGACGCTACGCGCCCCGTACGGGTCGGCCCGCGCCCGGGTCCCCGCCGGTGCCCCCGGCGGCCGGCCCGGCGGCGCCGTGTCTCCCGTCACGCGGTCCGATGCCGGAAGCTGTCATATGTGAGCCTTTTCGCCCGTGTCGGTGCCGTCCGTGCCGTCCCATCGCGCCCGTTTCATGTCCAGCCGCGGCAGATGCCCCTCGGCCGCCCGGCCGGCCCCGCGCAGCGGGGTGCCCTCCTCGCGGTAGTGGTCCAGCGCGCGCAGTTCGTGGCCGGGCAGGAACGCGCCGTCGGACCGCACCACGCGCCACCACGGCACAGCGCCGCCGTAGAGGGACATCGCCCGGCCCACCTGGCGCGGCCCGCCGTCGCCGAGCCACTCCGCGACATCGCCGTAGGTCATCACTCTTCCGGGCGGGATCAGCTCGGCGACCTCCAGCACGCGTTCCGCGTACACGGGCAGCGCCGGCGCGTCGGACTCGTCGTTCGTCATCCGTCCCATCCTGCCGCACGCCACCGACACCCCGCCGGGCCCCGGCGGACATCACGCCCGACACCACGCCCGACATCACGCCGGAGCGTTTCCGCGCCGTCACCCTGTGTACGTACGTACGCAAAGGACCGCAAACTCGCGCGTCCGATGCCCCCGCATTGCACCCTGATGCCCCCGTCTGTCATCCGCTCGTGCCACCATCGTGCGGGCGGTGACTGGTGATACGCGATCAAGACGAGACCGATTCGGCGAAGGGGCGGGCCGTGCAGCCTTCCGCGGCAGCGGGTACCTCCGGCGACGGCTCACGCCCGAACCCCGAACGCCCCGACGGCGAACACCCTGACGTCGAACACCCGGCCCCCGAACGCCCTGACGCCGATCGCCCGGACCCCGACGACACGCCGCGCCAGGACTCCGAGGACACCGGCGATCCCCTCGACGGCTGCGACGGCGCGACCCGCGCGGACGGCGGCGTCTCCCACGCCGAGCGGGTCTCCGGTGACGAGCCCCTGCTCGCCGCCCGTGTCCACCGCCCCTCCGACCTGCTGCGCCTGCTCATCGGCATCCTCGCCATCGCGCTCGTCCTCGGCCTCTCCGCCTTCGCCCACGGCACCACATCAGGACTCGAACAGGACATCAGCAAGGGCACCGGGCAGGCCCCCGACCTGATCGTGAAGCTGGCCGGCCTGATCTCCAGCATCGCGGTCCTGCTGGTGCCGGTCGCGTTCGCGATCGAGCGGCTGATCAAGCGCGACGGGCTGCGCATCGCCGACGGGGTGCTCGCCGCCGTCCTCGCGCACGGCGTCACGCTCGCCACCGACCTCTGGGTCACCAGGACCGCCCCGGAGTCCATCCAGGAGGCGCTGACCCGGCCGCAGCTCGGCGGCGCGGGGATCACCGATCCCGTCCACGGCTATCTCGCGCCCGTCATCGCCTATATGACGGCCGTGGGGATGGCCCGCAGACCCCGCTGGCGCGTCGTCCTCTGGGTGGTGCTGCTGCTCGACGCCTTCGCGATGCTGGTCGCCGGGTACACCACCCCGTTCTCGATCGCGCTGACCGTACTGATCGGCTGGACCGTCGCGTACGGCACGCTCTACACGGTCGGCTCGCCCAACGTACGGCCCACCGGGCAGAACCTGATGGCGGGTCTGCGCCACGTCGGCTTCCGCCCGGTCAGCGCGATGCGCGCGGAGGACGCCGACGACAGCGCCGAGCAGGGCGACCGGGGGCGCCGCTATCTGGTCACCCTGGAGGACGGGCCGCCGCTCGATGTCACGGTCGTCGACCGCGAACAGCAGGCCCACGGCTTCTACTACCGGTTCTGGCGCTGGCTGACGCTGCGCTCCATCACCACCCGAAGATCCCTCCCCTCCCTGCGCCAGGCCCTCGAACAGGAGGCGCTCCTGGCGTACGCGGCCATCGCCGCGGGCGCCAACGCCCCCAAGCTGATCGCCACCTCCGAGCTGGGCCCCGACGCCGTCATGCTGGTGTACGAGCACCTCGGCGCCCGGTCGCTGGACTCCCTGCCGGACGAGGAGATCACCGACGATCTGGTCCGCAGCGCCTGGCGCCAGGTCAAGGCGCTCCAGTCACGGCGGATCGCGCACCGCAGCCTCACCGGGGACGCGCTGGTGGTCGACCGCGCCGGCAAGGTGATCCTCACC
Organism: Streptomyces sp. NPDC093109; assembly: GCF_040701725.1. Taxonomy (NCBI): domain Bacteria; kingdom Bacillati; phylum Actinomycetota; class Actinomycetes; order Kitasatosporales; family Streptomycetaceae; genus Streptomyces; species Streptomyces sp. NPDC093109. The sequence goes on along the minus strand of NZ_JBFBEZ010000035.1, from coordinate 49,581 downwards.
GAGCTGCGCGGCGGCGAGATCGCCGCGGGCGATCTGCTGCTGCGCATGGACACCGCCCAGATGCTCACCACGATGGGGCTGCGGGTGGGCGCCGAGCGCTCGGTCGCCGCGGCGGCCGAGGTGCTGGGCCCCGACGCGATCGCCGACGCGCTGCCGCTGCTCCAGCCGATCGCGCTGAGCCGCTCCACGCGCGCGACGCTGCGCCGGCTGGCCCGCGAGCGCTCGCAGCGCGAGCGCGAGGCGGTGCTCCAGGCGTCCGAGGCGAACAAGCGCGCCCGGGTGACGGACACGGACACGCTCGCGTCGGACGGCGACCGCAAGGCCGCGCGGAAGTCGCTGCGCGCGGAGAAGCAGGCGGAGAAACGGGCCATAGACGACGCGCTCGACGAGGCCCGCGAGGAGGATCTGCTCTCACAGATGCGCCGGCAGGTGCTGCTGATCCGGCCGCAGGCGCCCGTCGAACCCGTACGGCTGGAGCGGATCAAGCCGCGGACGCTCTTCAGCTTCATCGCCGGGGCGGTCGCCGCGTACTTCCTGCTGACGCAGATCACGCAGGTGGACTTCGGCACGGTCGTCAGCGACGCGCACTGGGGCTGGGTGCTGGCGGCGCTGGCGTTCTCGGCGCTCAGCTATGTCGCCGCGGCGATGAGCCTGCTCGGTTTCGTACCGGAACGGGTGCCGTTCGGGCGGACGGTGATGGCGCAGGTCGCCGGGTCGTTCGTCAAGATCGTCGCTCCGGCGGCGGTCGGCGGGGTGGCGCTGAACACGCGCTTCCTCCAGCGCTCCGGGGTACGGCCCGGGCTGGCCGTGGCGAGCGTCGGCGCGTCGCAGCTCTTCGGGCTCGGCGCGCACATCCTGCTGCTGCTGTCGTTCGGCTATCTCACCGGTACGGAGAAGACGGCGTCGCTGACCCCGTCGAGGACCGTGATCGCGGGGCTGCTGACGGTCGCCGTGCTGGTCCTGGTCGTGACGGCGATCCCGTTCCTGCGGAAGTTCGTGGCAACCCGGCTGCGGTCGCTGTTCGCCGGGGTGGTGCCGCGCATGCTCGATGTGCTCCAGCGGCCGATGAAGCTGGTCACCGGCATCGGCGGGATGCTGCTGCTGACGGGCGTGTTCGTGATGTGTCTGGACGCCTCGATCCGGGCGTTCGACAACGGCAACCAGCAGCTGAGTTACGCGAGTATCGCGGTGGTCTTCCTCGCGGGCAACGCGCTGGGCTCGGCGGCGCCGACGCCGGGCGGGGTGGGCGCGGTCGAGGGCGCGCTGACGCTGGGTCTGCTCGCGGTCGGGCTGCCGAAGGAGGTCGCCGCGCCGGCGGTGCTGCTGTACCGGCTGCTGACGCTGTGGCTGCCGGTGCTGCCGGGGTGGCTGAGCTTCTCGCACCTGACCCGTAAGGGAGCCCTGTAGGGGGAGCTGGTGAGGGAGCTGGTGAGGGAGCCCCGTAGGGCGCGCGGGCGCCCGGAGCGGTCTCCCCCTGAGGCCGCCCCGGCACCCCCGCCACCCGCATGGACCGCGGCCCCGCGCGGCCCTCACCCGCCGGGCGCACGATGGATCCATGCCAACCATCTCCGCCCGGCGCGGCACGGCGCTCGCCGTCACCGCCGCCGCACTGCTGGCCGCCTCCGGATGCTCCGACAGCAACACCGGGTCCACCGGAACCTCCGGGACCACCGGGACATCCGGGACCACCGAGACCTCCGGGACCTCCGTACGGGCGAACTCCCCCACCGGCGCCGCCCCGTCCACGGACCTGCCCAGGAGCCTCGTGTCCCAGCGGCTCGGCTGGAAGGCGTGTCCGGCGCCGTCGGCCTCGGAGGGCGGCGGCCCGTCCCCGTCCCCGCTGCCCGGCGGGACCCGGTGGGAGTGCGCCACCATGAAGGTGCCGCTCAACTACGCGAAACCGGGCGGCGACACCATCGAGCTGGCCCTCATCCGGGCGAAGGCGCGCGACACGAAGCAGCGGATCGGTTCGCTCATCTTCAACTTCGGCGGGCCCGGCGGCTCCGGCATCACCGGGCTGCCGGCCTTCGCGAGCGACTACGAGAAGCTCCGCGCCCGTTACGACCTGGTCAGCTTCGACCCGCGCGGGGTCGGCCGCAGCGCCGGCGTCCAGTGCGAGAACGACCGGCAGCTCGACGCGTACTTCGCCCAGGACGGCAGCCCGGCCACCCCTGCCGCCGAGAAGACCTTCGTCAAGGGGCTGGCCAACTTCGCGGCGGCCTGCGAGAAGAACTCCGGCAAGGTGCTGCCGTACGTCGGGACGACCAACGCGGCGCGCGACATGGAGCTGATGCGCCAGGTACTCGGCGACAAGAAGATGCACTACTTCGGGATCTCGTACGGCACCGAGCTGGGCGGCGTCTACGCGCACCTGTACCCGAAGTCCGTCGGCCGCGCGGTCTTCGACGCCGTGGTCGATCCGACGCAGAACTCCGAACAGGGCTCGCTCGGCCAGGCGAAGGGCTTCCAGCTCGCCCTGACCAACTTCGAGAAGGACTGTGTCGCCCGCGCGGGCTCCTGCAAGCTGCCCGGCACGACGCCGAAGGAGATCGAGTCGTACATCATCGGGCTGCTCGACCGGATCGGCAAGCAGCCGATCGCGGGCATCGGCAACCGGAAGCTGACCCGGACCCAGGCCACCAACGGCATCGCCCAGGCGCTGTACTCGAAGGAGTTCTGGCCGTATCTGGAGCAGGGGCTCGACGAGGCGGACGGCGGCAGCGGCGCGCTGCTTCAGGCGCTCTCGGACTCGATGAACGGGCGCGACCAGTACGGGAAGTACAGCAACATCCAGGCGGCCAACGCGGCGGTCAACTGCGCCGACTCCAAGGAGCGTTACACCCTGGCGCAGACGAAGGCGAAGCTGCCCGAGTTCCGCAGGGCGTCGCCCGTCTTCGGGGACTTCCTCGGCTGGGGGCTGATGAGCTGCTCCAAGTGGCCGGTGGCGGGCGAGTGGACACACCCGGACGTGCACGCGCCGGGCTCCGCCCCGATCGTCGTCATCGGCAACACCGGTGACCCGGCGACGCCGTACGCGGGCGCCAAGGCCATGGTCGACTCGCTGGGCAAGGGCGTCGGCGTGGAGGTCACGTACCACGGGCAGGGGCACGGCTCGTACGACAGCGGCGACACCTGCGTGCAGGGCGCCGTCAACGACTACCTGCTGAACGGCAAGGTCCCGGCGGCGGGCAAGGTCTGCGGCTGACGGCAGCGGCAACGCGTGAGGGGCCCGGCCGTACGGATACGGCCGGGCCCCTTCATCCGCGTCTGACGATCTAGTAGATCGGCTTGCTCGGCTCGATCTGGTTGACCCAGCCGATCACGCCACCGCCGACGTGCACCGCGTCGGAGAAGCCCGCCGACTTGAGGACCGCGAGGACCTCCGCGCTGCGGACACCCGTCTTGCAGTGCAGGACGATCTTCTTGTCCTGCGGCAGGGTCGCCAGGGCGGTGCCCATCAGGAACTCGTTCTTCGGGATCAGCTTGGCGCCGGGGATCGAGACGATCTCGTACTCGTTGGGCTCCCGGACATCGATGATCTCGATGTTCTCGCCGTCGTCGATCCACTCCTTGAGCTGCTTGGGAGTGATCGTCGACCCGGCCGCCGCCTGCTGGGCCTCCTCGGACACGACACCGCAGAACGCCTCGTAGTCGATCAGCTCGGTGACGGTCGCGTTCGGGCCGCAGACCGCGCAGTCGGGGTCCTTGCGGATCTTGACCTGGCGGTACTGCATCTCCAGGGCGTCGTAGATCATCAGCCGGCCGACGAGCGGGTCGCCGATGCCCGCCAGCAGCTTGATCGCCTCGGTGACCTGGATGGAGCCGATGGACGCGCAGAGCACGCCCAGCACGCCGCCCTCGGCGCAGGAGGGGACCATGCCGGGCGGCGGGGGCTCCGGGTAGAGGCAGCGGTAGCAGGGGCCGTGCTCGGACCAGAACACGCTGGCCTGGCCGTCGAACCGGTAGATCGAACCCCAGACGTACGGCTTGTCCAGCAGCACGCAGGCGTCGTTGACCAGGTAGCGGGTGGCGAAGTTGTCCGTGCCGTCCACGATCAGGTCGTACTGCGCGAAGATCTCCATCACGTTCTCGGCCTCAAGCCGCTCTTCGTGGAGGATCACGTTCACGTAGGGGTTGATGCCGAGCACGGAGTCCCGCGCGGACGCCGCCTTCGACCGGCCGATGTCGGCCTGGCTGTGGATGATCTGGCGCTGCAGGTTCGACTCGTCGACCTCGTCGAACTCCACGATGCCGAGCGTGCCGACACCGGCGGCGGCCAGGTACATCAGCGCCGGGGAGCCGAGACCTCCGGCCCCCACACACAGCACCTTCGCGTTCTTCAGCCGTTTCTGACCGTCCATCCCGACGTCCGGGATGATCAGATGACGGGAGTACCTGCGGACCTCGTCGACGGTCAGCTCGGCAGCGGGCTCGACCAGGGGTGGCAACGACACAGAGACCTCAACAAGGGGGTTGGTCGGTCATTCAATACGGATGTTCTCCCTGTAACACTGCCACGGCCCTTCTCATTCCGAGACACCCGGTCCGACTCGCGAGACGATCTCGTCCCAGTAACCGGGCAGCGCCTCGAAGGGGCTGTGCCATGCCGTCCGGCCGTCGGGGTGACCGGTCCGGTCGGTGAAGAAGATCGTGCCCGCGCCCTGCCAGCGGGCGATCCGCATCGCCTCCTCCAGATGGCCGCGCGGCACCCCGTGGACGAGATGGACGAAGCGTCCGGACGGATAGTCCGCCGTCCAGGGGGCCGCCTGTGACCAGCGGTAATCCGTCCACGGGCCGGAGAACGTGACCAGCTGGTCGGCGATCTTGGCGTAGCCGGGGTGCGGATGACGGCCGTGTCCGAGCACCAGATAGCCGCCGTCGTACCCCCTACGGGGGTGGTACGCGCGGTGCTCGTCGTACGTGTCGTAAGTGCTGTACCGGCGCGCGCCCTGTCCGCCGTCGAGGAGCGCTTCGAGGGCGGCCGTCGTCCGCCGTACGCCGGGGAGTTCCGCGCGGCCCGTCGGGCACCGGTCGAGGAAGAACCCGCCGACGCGGTACCAGTCGAGGAAGCGTCCCGCGTCGGCGACGACCTCGTCGAACGGCCGGGCGCCGTACGCCAGGTCGAGATGGCCGAGCACCCGGCCCCCGGCGTTGGTGAGCCGGCCCGCCGCCGTCAGGCAGTCCGGGTCGGGCCGGTCGCCGGGGCCGTCCGCGACATTGAGGACGGCCCAGTGCAGCGGGGTGCCCGGACGGGTCAGCTCGGCCCACTCGACCGGCGCGAGCAGCGGATGCGCGTACCCCGGCACGCCGAAGCCGAGCCGGCTCCCCTCCGTGGCGGGGAGCCGGCCGCCCGCGCTGGTCAGATACGGCACGCCGCCTCCATCCAGATATCGGCGAGTGACTCCTCCAGATTGATCCGGGGCCGCCAGCCCAGCCGGTCGCGCGCGGTGCGTACGTCGGCCTGCTGAAAGGCACCGCAGCCATCGGGGTACGGGAAGGGACCGACGCCGAGGTGCTCGGCCATCGGCTCGCCCCGGGGGTGGCCGATGGCGGCATGGCCAGGACGCAGCGGCCGGGGGTCGCCGGGGCCGCCCTGACCGCCCGGCAGGTCGATCTCGTGGAGCGCCCCGGCGTAGCCCGCGACCCTGGCCAGTACGGCGGCGGCGTCACGGAGCTTGACGGCGCGTCCGGTACCGATGTTGACGATGCCCTGCGCGGCGGAGAGCGAGGCGGCGTGCACGGCGCGCGCCACATCGCGTACGTCGACGAAGTCGCGCTGGACGCCGAGGCCGCCGAGCTTCAGCTCGCCGTCGCCGGCCTGCATGGCGCGCCGCATGGCCTCCGCGAGCCGGCCGAGCGGCGATCCGGCGGGGGTGCCGGGACCCACCGGGGAGAAAATCCGCAGGACGAGGGCGTCGAGCCCGGAGCCCAGGACGAGTTCGGAGGCGGCGAGCTTGCTCACGCCATAGGGGTTGCCGGGCCGGGGCACGGCGTCCTCGGCGGTCGAGGAGCCCTGCGGGGAGGGCCCGTACTCGGAGGCGCAGCCGAGCTGGACGAGCCGGGCGCCGCAGCCGCTGCGGCGCAGCGCCTCGCAGACGGTGGCGACGGCGACCGTGTTGTGCCGGGTCAGCTCGCGGGCGCCGCCCCGGGTGGCGCCCGCGCAGTTGATGACGACTCCGGGGTGTACGGCGTCCAGGAAGCGGGTGAGCGCTCCGGGGCTGCCGCCGGCGAGGTCGAACCGTACGTCGGCGTCGTCGCCGCGGCCGAGCGCGGTGAGGTGGACGGCGGGGTCGGCGAGCAGCCGGTCGGCCACGAAGCGGCCGAGGAATCCGTTGGCGCCGAGCAGGAGGACCCTCATCGCGCGGCCCCCGTGTGCCGACGGTCCGGTACCCCGGCCGGTGAGGGGGATTGCGGGCTCATCTCTGATGTCTCCTTCTTTGGTTTCTCTGGTGTGTGCTTCGGGTGGTTCAGGTGTGCGCCGAGGCCCGGGAGAGGGCGACGGCGGCATGGGTGAGCAGTCCGAGGGCGGCGGCGCCGCAGGCGAGCGCGGACACGGCGCCGGCGCCGGCGGCGTCGACCACTGCCCTGACGGGTACGGCGAGGAAGCCGCAGCCGGGGATCCGGCCCGCCAGGGCGGTCGCGCAGGCCAGTGCTTCGGCCGCGCAGGCGGCGGCGAGTCCGGTGGCGGCGGACTCCGGGAAGCCGTGGACCGTCAGGAGCCTGGCGAGCAGGAACAGGGTGCCGAGGGCGACGGTGGGCGCGAGCGTCTCCGTGCCTTCCACCCCTCCGGGGGTGTACGCGGCGAGCAGCGACAGGCCGGTCACGGCCAGGGCGTACAGCCCGACGAGCGTGAGCAGCAGGGGGCGCGCGCCCGCGGTGAAGTCGGCCAGGCCGCGGCTGCCGTGCAGCCTGCGCCGGGCGTGTACGGCGAAGAGGTGGGCGCACCAGGCGGCGGGGACGACGGCGAGGGCGAGCACGGCCAGCGGGGTGAGCGACCCGGGCCAGGGGCCGTCGGGCCCGCCGGCGACGAGCGCGGCGAGGAGTCCGTCGCCGCACAGCAGGTAGCCGAGCAGCCAGTACGTCCAGAGCCCCGCGGCGGGGAACGTACGGCCCTCGGTGCGCAGCGGGCCGCGCCGGAGGCAGGCGGAGAGCGCGCCGGAGAGCGCGAGCGCCCCCGCCAGTCCTATCGCGAGCCGGCCCTGTCCTGTGCTGTGGTCGAGCCCTACGAGGGTGGCGGCGCAGACGGCGCCGGGCAGCAGCGCGTAGGCGGTCCAGCGGGCGGGGCCCGCGGGGCCGGGCCCCTGGACGACGACGGCGGCACCGTCCGTGTCCGTGGCGCGCGGCACGCGCGCGTACAGCTCCTCGGCGAGCGAGAAGACGTCGCGGTGGCGGAAGCGGGCGGCGGTCCGGTCGGTGATCCCGTGGGCTTCGAGCCCGGCCGCGATCTCCAGCGGGTCGACGGCCCGTTCGCACAGATCCCGGTGACGGTGCATCAGCGCCTTGACGGGATCGGCCGGTCCCCGGCGGGCGGGGGCTCTGACCTGTCCGGGCGGGGTGGTCTGTGCGGTCATGCGGATGCCTCCGTCAGACGGTCCGACTCAGGGGCCGGGGCCTGGGCCTGGGCCGGGGCCTGGGCCGGCTCGGACGCCGGGGTCGGCTCCGACGCCCGGGCCTGGCTGCCGGCCGTCCACCGCCCGGGGACGTACATCTCGGGCGGTGTCGCGAAGAGCAGCGGCTCCCCGTCGGCGCCGACGGCCTCGGCCGGGCGCCGGACGGGCGCGTGCGAGATGAGTTCGAGGTAGAGGGAGCGGAAGGCCGCGAGATTCTGTTCGACGGTGAAGAGCTCCAGTGCGCGGGCGCGCGCCGCCGCGCCGAGCCGCGCCCGGCGCTCGGGGTCGCGCAGCAGGGTGAGGCAGGCGTCGGCGAGCGCCCGCGGATTGCGCGGGGGCACCACCAGCCCCGTACCGCCGATGACCTCGACGACCGCGCCGACGTCCGTGGAGACCGTGGCGCGTCCGCAGAACATCGCCTCGACCAGGCTGATCGGGAAGCCCTCGACGACGCTGGACAGGACGATCACCCCGGCCGCCGCGTAGACGCCGGGCAGGTCGGGCGCCTCGGGGCCGCCGATCTCCTCGAAGGAGACGGGGTTCTCGCCGACGGTGTGCGCGTCCGCCGCCTCGTCGGGGAAGAGCTGCGCGGCGAGCCCCCGGCAGTGGGTGAGATACGCGGCGGCCCCGGGCTCCTCGACGGGCGCGCCCACGATCCGCAGCCGCGCGGCCGGTTCGGCGCCGTGGATCACGGCGAAGGCGTGCAGCAGCGAGATCAGGTCCTTGCCGGGCTCGATCCGGCCGACCCAGACGACGGTCGTCGGGTCACCGCCGAGGACGGCGGCGCCGTCACTGTCGCGGGCCCCGTCCGGGTCCGTGTCCCGCCGGCCGTCCCCGCTCGCCGCCTCGCCCACGCCCTCGAACCGCCGCGCCTCCATGCCGGGGTGGACCGTGCGGAGCTTGGCGCGGTCGGCGCCGCACCGCTCCTGCCAGCGGCGGGCGTGCGCGTTGCCGGGGGTGATGGCGCCGGCCTGCCGGTAGACCTCGGCGGCCAGCAGCCGGTGGAAGGCGGCGAGCAGCGCGCGGACCGGCGTCCGGAGACCGGCGTACGCCTCCCCCGCGTCCCCCGCCGTGCCCTCGGCGCCGTCCGGCGCGCCGGTCGCGAGGTAGTGCGCCCGCAGCCGTACGCCGTACTCGGTGACCAGCAGCGGCACCCCGAAGAAGCGTTTGGCCAGCAGTCCCGGCAGTGCGGCCGGGCCGCCGGAGGCAGCGTGGCAGAGGTCCACGGCGGCCAGCCCGTCGTCCCCGTACCAGTCGAGCGAGAGGGGGCGCAGCGCGCGCTCCAGGCGGTCGGCGAAGACCAGGAAGTCGGGGACGGTGGCGGCCTGCGCGCTCCGGCGCGCGCCGGGCGCCCGGCAGGCCGACTCCAGCAGCCGTACGGCGCTCTCCGAGCGGAGCGCGGCGCCCAGCCCGCCGTACCCGTACGCGTGCCCATGTCCGCGCCCGGGCCCGTGTCCGTGCCCGTGTCCGCGCCCTTGCCCGTGCCCCTTTCCGTGCTCGCCCGCCAGGTCGGCGAGGCCGTAGAGACCCGCCGCGAAGGCGTCGGCGGCGGTCGCGTCGTCCGAGCGTGCGGCGCAGACCGCGGTGGCCAGCTGGGCGAAGGCGTCCGCGAACCGGCGCCGGTCGCGCCGCCCGAGTCCGCGCGGGCCGCGGCCGTACGGCCCGTGACCGGCCGGGGTCCAGAGCGGCGCGGTCCGCACCCGCGTGACCCGGTCGGGCAGCCGTATCCAGCCGGCGGCCTCCTGCCGTGCGCTGCGGCTCAGCGCGTAGACGTCGAACTCGTGCGGTGCGAGCCCGCGTACGAGCCGGTCGCACCAGAGCCTGGACTCACCCGTCGCGTACGGGTATCCACCGTCCGTGAGCAGTCCGATCCGCACGAGCGCACCCCCGATATCCCTTGTGGACAGCCGCCGTTGATCGGCGACTCACAGCGGGACGACCGTAAGCGGACAACCCGGTGGTGTGATGGACGGTTGTCCGTCGCACCACCGGAAGGGGTGAATGCACGTAACTTTCCCGTACCGGTAGCGTTTGGGCGCGCTACACGACGGCACGGATACGGAGCGTCAGGCCACGGCCACTTCTCGGGCGGCCCCCGGTACGGCCCCGGGCAGCGCCCTGCGGGCCTCCCGCCGGGCCGTCGCGGCCACCGGATCGAGCACCGGTACGGCCGCGAGCAGCTGCCGCGTGTACGGGTCGGCGGGCGCTCCGTACACCTCGGCGACCGTGCCCTGTTCGACGATCCGGCCGGCCCGCATCACCGCGACGCGGTCGCTGACCTGGCGCACGACGGCGAGGTCGTGCGCGATGAAGACCAGTGCGAGACCCAGCTCCCGCTGGAGCTCCGCGAGCAGCGCCACGACCTGGGCCTGGGTGGTCACGTCGAGCGCCGAGACGGGCTCGTCGCAGACGATCAGCCGGGGCTCGGCGGCGAGCGCGCGGGCGATGCCGACGCGCTGGCGCTGGCCCCCGCTGAACTCGTGCGGATAGCGGTCGTAGCGGTCGGGATCGAGCCCGACCCGCTCCAGCAGCTCCCGCACGCGCGCGTGGATCGCGTTCTCGTCCAGCACCCCGGCGGCGCGCAGCGGATCGGCGACGGACTCGCCCACCGAGCGGCGCGGGTTGAGCGAGGAGACCGGGTCCTGGAAGACCATCTGGAGCTCGCGGCGGTACGGCCGCAGCTCCTTCTCGGAGGCCGCGCCGATCTCCGTGCCCCGGTACGTCAGCCGGCCGGCGCTCGGGTCGAGCAGCCGTACGAGCATCCGGCCCAGGGTGGTCTTGCCGCTGCCGCTCTCGCCGACGATGCCGAGGGTCTCCCCGGGTGCGACGGTGAGCGACACCCCGTCCACGGCGGCGACGGTGTCCCGCCCGCGCCGGAACTCCCGCCGCAGGTCGACGGCTTCGATCAGTGGTGCGACCGCGGGAGCCTCATCCGGAACGGCCGGTACGGTCCGGGTCAGCGGCGCGTCCACCCGGGGCACCGCCGCCAGCAGCGCGCGCGTGTACGCGTCGCGCGGGGTGGCCAGCACCTCGGCCACAGGACCGCTCTCGACCTCCCGCCCGTGCCGCATCACCAGCACCTCGTCCACGCTCTCCGCCGCGACGCCCACGTCGTGGGTGACCAGCAGCAGCCCCATGCCGGTCTCCTGGCGCAGCTCGTGGAGCAGATCGAGGATCTGGGCCTGCACGGTCACGTCGAGGGCCGTGGTGGGCTCGTCCGCGATCAGCAGGCGCGGTGCGCAGGCCAGCGCCATCGCGATCAGCGCGCGCTGGCGCATCCCGCCGCTGAACTCGTGCGGCCGGGAGCGCGCCCGGCGGGCCGCGTCCGGGATCCCCACCCGGTCGAGCACCTCGACGGCACGCGCGCGTGCCGCCCGCCGGCCCGCGTCCGTGTGGACGCGGTAGACCTCGGCGATCTGGTCGCCGACCGCGTAGTACGGGTCGAGCGACGACAGCGGGTCCTGGAAGACCATCGCGGCCACCGCGCCGCGCAGCGCGCGCAGTTCGCGGTCGGTGGCGCCGCCCACGTCCGTACCGGCCACGCGCACGCTGCCGCCGACCCGCGCGCCGGTGCCCCGGTGCAGTCCGAGCAGGGCGCCCGCGACGGTGCTCTTGCCGCTGCCCGACTCGCCGACGAGGGCGATGGCGCGGCCGGGCGCGAGCGTGAAGGACAGCCCGTCCACGGCCCGTACGGTGTCCTCCGCGCCGCCGGAGCCGGCCGTGAAGTCGACGGTGAGGCCGTCGACCTCGACCAGCCACTCGGCGCGATCCGTCAGCTCTGTCATCGCAGTGCCACCCTTCGGTCGGCCGCCGCGTAGAGCAGGTCGGCCACCACATTCGCCAGCACGACGACCGTGCCCGTCACCAGTACGACGCCCACCACCACCGGAAGATCGACCACCCGCACCGCGTCGACCAGCGTCTTGCCGATCCCCGGGATGCCGAACAGCGTCTCGGTGAGCACCGCCCCGCCCATCACCGTGCCGAAGTCGTTCGCGTTGAGCGCGATCACCGGCGGCAGGGCGCCGCGCAGCGCGTGCCGCCCGACGATCGCCCGCTCTCCGACGCCGTACGCGCGGAAGGTGCGGATATGGTCCTCCGCCAGCGTCTCCAGCGTTGAACTGCGCGTCAACCGCGCGTATTTGGCGCTCTCGAAGAAGCCCAGGGTCAGCCAGGGCAGCAGCATGTTCCACGCCCACTGCTCGGGGTCGTCCGTCAGCGCGACGTACGACGGGAACGGCAGCCACTGCAAGTACGCGCAGACCAGCATCAGGAGCAGCAGCCCGAGGATGAAGACGGGCGTGCCGGTCGCCGCCAGCGTGATCACGGTCAGCACGCGCTCGGTGATCCCGCCCCGGCGCAGCGCCGAGAGCAGCCCGGTGCCGACCCCGACGATCAGCCAGACGGCCATGGCGCCGACGGCGAGCGAGAGGGTGGCCGGGGCGCGGTCCAGGATCAGCTGGGTGACCTGCTGGTCGTTCTTGTACGAGAAGCCCAGGCACGGCGCGTCGCAGTGCAGCAGCGCCGTGCCGGTCGAGTAGTCGCGGCCGACGAAGATGCCCTGGAGGAAGTGGGCGTACTGCGCGAGGACCGGTTCGCCGAGCCCGAGCCGCTCCCGCACCTGGTCGACCTGCGCCGTCGAGCAGCGGTCGCCGCAGGCCAGCCGGGCGGGGTCGCCGGGGGCCAGATAGAAGAGCGCGTAGATCGCCACGGAGAGCACGAGCAGGACGAGCAGCGCGCCGCCGAGCCGTTTGAGCAGGTAGCGCGTCATGAGGCGGTTTCCTCGGGAGCGGAGTTCTTGGCGGTGGTACGTCCCTTACGGGCGGCGCGCGAGAGGCGCGAGGCGCGCGTGCCGACGCGCAGCCGGCTGGCCTCGCGCGGGTCGAGCGCGGTCCGTACGGCGTCGCCCAGCACGGTGAACGCGAACACCGTCACGAACAGCGCGCCCGCGGGCAGCAGGACGTACATCGGGTCGGCCCGGAACCAGGTCTGCGCGTTCGACAGCATCTGTCCCCAGGACGGCGTCGGCGGCTTGACCCCGATGCCGAGGAACGACAGCGACGCCTCGTTCACGATGTTCATCGGGACGAGGATCGCCGCGTACGTGATGACGGGCGCGGCCAGCGACGGCAGCAGTTCGCGCCGCGCGACCCGCAGCCGTCCGGAGCCGCCGAGCCGGGCGGCGGCGACGAAGTCGAGGCTCTTGAGGGTGAGGGTCTGCGCCCGGACGATCCGGGCCGTACCGCCCCAGTTGAGCAGTCCGATGACCAGGATCAGCAGCAGCGGGCGCGGGAAGCTGTCGGAGACGACGGCGGTCAGGGCGATCGCGAGGACGAGCATCGGCAGGGCGACCATCAGATCGGTGACCCGGCTCAGGAAGGAGTCGAGCAGCCGGTTGCCGAGCCCGGCGGCGAGGCCGACCGCGACCCCGATGATCACCTGCACCACGGTCGCGCCGACCGCGACGAGCAGCGAGATCCGGGCGCCGTACAGCAGCCGTACGAACAGATCGCGTCCGGTGCCCGGTTCGACGCCCAGCCAGTGGTCGCCGCTCACCCCGCCGAACGAGCCGATCGGCACCCCGCCGCGCGCGGAGTCGATCAGCGAGTCGTGGTACGTGTTCGGGTCCTGGCCCTCGATCGCGGCGAGCAGCGGCGCGGCCAGCGCCAGCACGGTCAGCAGCACGAGAACGCCCCCGGCCACCAGGGCCGAGGGGCGTCCGCGCAGCCGCCGCCAGACCTGACGCGCGCCCGAGGCGGCGGGGACCGGGGTCCCGGCCGCCGCCCCGGGCGCGTCAAGTGCGGGAGGAGAGGTGGTCACTTGACCGAGACCTGCGAGATGTCGAGGACGCCGGTCCAGTCGCTGATCACGATGTTCTTGACGTCCTTGCCGTACAGCCGCTTGTAGACCGGGTGGAAGAGCGGCACGTCGAGCGCCTTCTCACCGATCTTCTTGTCCAGCGCGCCCCAGCGCTCGGCGGCGGCGGCCGGGTCGGTCAGCTTGTTGATCTCGTCGATCTCCTTGTTGACCGCCGGGTCGTTCAGCTGCGCGTGGTTGAAGTTGGCGCCGTCCTTGACGATCTGCCGGCCGTCGAAGATCGGGGCCAGGAACGGACCGCCGGACGGCCAGTCCGCGCCCCAGCGGGAGAGGAAGAAGCCGGGGCCGCCCTTGTAGGCCCAGCGCGCCTGGTTGAACGCGTTCTGGTCGAGGCCGACGAGCTTGACCGTGATCCCGGCCTGCTTGAGCGCCTCCTGCACGGCGGTGGCGACCTCGGGGCTGGTCTCCCGGTTCTGGACGGTGGAGTGGGTGAGGGAGATCGTCAGCCCCTTGGGGTAGCCGGCCTCCTTGAGCAGCTCCTTGGCCTTGGCCGGGTTGCCGGTCTTCCCGGCCGGGAAGGCGTCGTACGGCGTGTAGCCGAACGCCTTCTGCTCCGGGAGGAAGGTGGTCGCGGGCTCGGCGAGCGCGGAGCCGCCGGCCGCGTTGATGACGCTGGTGCGGTTGATGGCGTACGAGATCGCCTCGCGCACCTTGGCGTTGTCGAACGGCTTGATCTTCGGGTTGAAGGCCAGGTAGTTCGTGTAGCCGAAGTGGCCGGTGCCCACCCGCGCGGCGAGCGCCTTGTCGCCGCTGATCTCGGCGAGTTCGGCGGGCCCGAGGTTGGTGTCGGTGGTGACTGCGGCGGCGTCGGCGCCCGAGCTGGTGGAGAGCCGCTGGTTGATGACCGCCGCGTCGAGACCGGCCTTGACGTCGATCTTGTCCGGGTAGGCGTGGCGCTGGTCGTCGAGCTTCTCCGACCAGTGCGGGTTGCGCTCCAGGACCATGTGCTGGCCGTCGCCCTCGTTCGAGACGACCTTGTACGGGCCGGAGGAGACGGGGTGCTCGGCGTACTTGGCGCCGGTGTCCTTGGCCTTGGGGACCGGCGCGAACTGCGTCTGGGTGGCCACGAAGGGGAAGTCGCCCTCGGGCTTGTTGAGCTTGAAGACGATCGTCTTCGCGTCGGGCGTCTCGATCGAGGCGAGGCCCTTCTTGTCCTTGTACGGGCCTTCGTAGTCGGCGCCGCCGACCAGCCAGTCCCGCAGGTAGGGGGCGCCGCCGGAGAGTTCGGCGGCGAACGAGCGCTCGATACCGTACTTGATGTCGGCGGTGGTGATCGGGGTGCCGTCCTCGAACTTCAGCCCGTCCTTGAGCGTGTACGTCCACTCGGTCGCGTCCTTGTTGGGACGGCCGGTGTCGGTGGCGAGGTCGGGGACGACCTTCGTGCCCTCCGCGCCGTTGGCCCGGTTGCGGGTAGTGAGCGTACGGAAGACCAGCGAGGGGACGTTGCCGCCGCCGGAGGTGTAGAGCCGCGCCGGGTCGAAGGTGCTCTGCGGCTCGGTGTTCAGCACCGAGAGCGTGCCGCCCTTCTGCGGCTTGCCGTCGGACGCGCCGTCCGCCTTCTTGGCAGCGTTGTCATCGGGGCCGCAGGCGGCGGCGCCCGCCGCCACGGCCAGGGTGATGGCTGCCGCGGCCACGCGGCGGTACTTGACGGACGGTTGACGCATCGGAGAGGGCCTCTCGGTGGGCTGCGGCTGCGCGGCAGCGGTCGGGCGGTACGGGGAGGGTCGGGACGGCGTCGCGGGACCGCGCCCGGTGTCCGCGCAGGCGGAAGCGGCCGGGAGAAGGGAGCTGTGATCCGGCGCGCCGCACCCGCGGACGAACGTCAGGAGGGCCCGGGCGGGGAACGGCGTGGCGGCGGAGGAGGGCCGGCCGGTGCGCGCTCGGGCGGGGGTCGCAGGTGTCAGCGACAGAGAATGTCGGCCACGCACAGCGCCGTCACACCGATGAGCGTGAGCTCTATGGCGGCGTGACCGGAGACGGTGGCGTGGGGGGACGACATGTCGAGAAATATGACCGACCAGGCGTTCGATGTCAACGCAGGGTGAGATGGAGATCTCGCCATACGGACATAACTCGGTCGGGGCGGCCCTGGTCACGCCGTGGGGTATACCCAGGGGTTGGGCCGGCATGCGATGCCGTCGATCTCCAGCGTCTTCGTCTGCTGCTGCATGACCGGTGCGAGCGCTCCGGCTGTGCGGCAGCTCTCGTGGTTGTGGCCGAGCCGGTGCCCCACCTCGTGGTTGATCAGCATCTGCCGGTAGGCGTGCATCGCCTTGGGGCCGAAGGTCTTCGCGCCCTGCGCCCAGCGGTAGGCGTTGATCATGACGCGGTCGGTGGCGGCGGAGTCGCAGGAAACGTTGTCGACGGTCGTGTCGAGACCGGACTTGTCGCACCAGACGCCGGTGGTGCCCGGGCTGGCGAGTGTGATCACGAAGTCGGGCTGGCCGCTGGAGATCCGCTCGAAGGTCATGCCGCCGTTGTGGGCCCAACTCCGGTTGTCGTTCAGGGTCTTCTGGACGGCATCGGCGAACAGCTGTCCGTCGAGGCCGAGTCCGTTCTCGATATCGACCCGGTAGCGGATCTTCTTCCCCTTGCCGGGCGCCTTGGCCAGCCCGGGTACGGCGGTGAACTCGCCCGTCGCCGTCAGATTCGGGTCGAGCGCGAACTGCTGGGTCATCAGCGTCGCGTACGTGGCGGCGGGCGGCGCGGCGGCCGGCGCCGTGGGTGACTGCTCGGGTGTCGCCCGGCCCTCGGAGCGGGAGGTGTCGTCGCTCCCCTCCGTACGGTCGAGGCTCCCGGCGGCCCTGGCGCCTGACTTGTCCGAGCCGCCGCCCGTGACCTGTCCGACGACGACGACCGCGAGGACCGTGGTCAGCGCGGCGGCGGCGATCCCGGTGAAGGCGCGTCCCTTGCCGCCCTTGGCCGGTCCTTCCGGTCCCGGGTGGCCGGTGGCGGCGCCGTCGCCGCCCGTACCGCCGCCCGCTCCCGCGGTGTCCGGCTCGCCGGTGAGGACTCCGGGACCGGCGCCTTCACGCGAGACGGTCCTGGCGGCCGGGGCGCCGAACGCCTGGAAGCCGTCGAACGCGTCGATGAACTCGCGCCGGGGCGCGGGTATCACCGGTTCAGGGGCGGGCGCGGGCGCGAAGGCCGGAGCGGGGGCCTGTCCCGGGACCGCAGGAGCCGGCCGCGCCGCCGTACCGGGCGCGGCTCCCCGCACGGCGGTGGTACGGGGGCCGCCGCGCCAGTCGCCGTAACGCTGCCCGGTCGGCGCGGCCGGTGCGGTCGCGGCGGAGGCGGAAGCGGCGGGCGCGCCGCCCCAACCGCCCCCGGACTCACGCTGTTCGGGGTGGCCGCCGCGCACCTGCGGCACGCCGTGCGCGGGGGTGCCGTACAGCGGAGTGCCGTGCGCGGGGGTGCCGTACGCCGGGGTCCCGTGCGCCGGAGTGCCGTACACCGGGCTGCCGTGCGCCGGAGTGCCGTACGCGTCAGCGCCCTCGGCGCCGTCGTATCCGCGCGGGGCGTCCTGGGGTACGGGACCCCTGCGGCTGTGTCGTCCCACGCCCCGGATCAGCTCCTGCCGTCTTCGTCTTCGTTGTCTTCGCGCGCGTGCCGGGATTCGTACTCATGGATGAAGTCCCGGCAGGCCGGCGCGACCTGTCGCGGGTACTCCATCATGGCGACATGTCCCGCGTCCGGAAGAGTGAGGAGCCGGGAATCACGGAAAGCCGCCGACGCCCTTCGGGCCATACGGTACGAAACGAGCTGATCCCGCCCGCCGTAGACGAGCAGGGTGGGCGCGAGCACCCGCTCGGCCCGCCGCCACAAACCGTGTTGACCGCCGAGCGTGTACGCGTTGACGATACCGCGCGCCGAGCCCGCCATCGCCTTCCAGAAATGCGGCAGTTGAAGCCGCCTTTCCAGGTCCGCCACCGCGTCGCGCAGCTCGCTCTCGGTGACCGAGGCGGGGTTCCCGTAGGTGACCGACATCGCGCCCAGGGCCCGCTGTTCCGCCGTCCAGTCCCTGGTCAGCCTGAGGAACAGCGCGGCCAGGCCGGGCACCGCGATCAGCGCGGTGGGCAGCGCCGTGCGCTGCACCCTGATCTCCGGCAGCGCCGGCGAGACCAGGGTCAGGGTCCGCACCAGATCGGGCCGTGCGGCGGCGACCTGGGTCGCCACGGCGCCACCGAGCGAGTTGCCGAACAGATGTACGGGGCCGCGTCCGCCCGCGTCCAGCAGCCGGACGACGGCACGCGCGTGCCCGGCGACGGAGTAGTCGCCGTCGAGCGGCGGCGCCGAGTCACCGAAGCCGGGCAGATCGAGGGCCTCGCCGTCGACCAGGTCACCGAGCAGCGGCATCAGCGCCGACCAGTTGCGCGAGGACCCGCCGAGCCCGTGGACGTACAGCGCGGGCGGCGCCCCGGCCCTGGTCGCGGGCCGCGCCCGCACGTTCAGCGTGAGCCCGGGCAGCTCGACGGAGCGCAGCCGCTCGCCCTCCACGGCCCGCACGGGACTCACCTTCGGCACCACCGCCGCGGCGACGGCGTCCGGCAGTTCGGTCGACGACATGCGGGCAATGTTACGAGACGATCACGCCCCGGTCCGTGTGTTCGCCGTCACAGGCCACATGGCGCCTCGCCCCCGTGGCTCCTAGGCTCGTAGGGGAGAGGAAGGGGGCGTTATGTCGGTCGATCCCACAGACCCCGACACCTTCGAGACGAACGGTGAGGACGGCGAGCTGGACGACGAGGTCCCCGAGGCCGACGCGGCGGAGCAGCAGCGGGAGGTACGGCACCGCGGCGACGAACCGCTGACCCATATCGACCCGGACACGGCGAGCGAGGGGGACGCCGCCGAGCAAGCGCGGGCCGTGGACGGCGACGAGGACGACTACCGCCCGTAGCCGGACAGGTCCGGGGCGGTCCGGGAGGAGGTCCGGGAGGTCCAGGGCCGGTCCCCGGCCGCTCCCCGGTCCCGAGCTTTGGGCTGAGCTTCCGGAAACGGGGGGCTCCATGAAATTCTGCGTCCGCACGGAGCACCGCCCCGTTACCCAAAAGTACGATGGCGGAGCGGCGCATCGCGCGCACGGAACGATTTGGGAGGCGGCGTGACAGCCATAGAGCAGACCGAGGCGGCACGCCCGAGAGGTACCCGCCTGCCGCGCCGCGCCCGACGCAATCAGTTGCTGGGTGCGGCACAGGAAGTTTTCGTCGCGCAGGGTTACCACGCGGCCGCGATGGACGACATCGCCGAGCGGGCCGGTGTCAGCAAGCCGGTCCTGTACCAGCACTTCCCCGGGAAGCTGGAGCTGTATCTGGCGCTGCTCGACCAGCACTGCGAGGCGCTCCTCCAGGCCGTCCGCACGGCGCTCGCGTCCACCACGGACAACAAGCTGCGTGTCGAGGCGTCCATGGACGCGTACTTCGCCTATGTCGAGGACGAGGGGGGCGCGTTCCGGCTGGTCTTCGAGTCGGACCTGACGAACGAGCCGGAGGTGCGCGAGCGCGTCGACCGGGTCGCCCTCCAGTGCGCGGAGGCCATCTCCGAGGTGATCGCCGAGGACACCGGCCTCTCCAGGGAGGAGTCCATGCTGCTGGCCGTGGGCCTCGGCGGGGTCTCCCAGGTGGTGGCCCGCTACTGGCTCTCCAGCTCCTCCACGATCCCCCGCGAGCAGGCCGTCCGGCTGCTCACGTCGCTCGCCTGGCGCGGTATCGCCGGCTTCCCGCTGCACGACGCGGAGGCGCACTGAACGGGCCGGTACCGGCTCTGTTCGCTGCGGGCGTGCCCCGGGGCGTCTTCCCGGTGGTCTCACCGGGCTAATGTGTGCGAAGTACGGCGCGGCTGATCGCGCAACGCAGACCGTTCGGAGGGACATAGCCGTGGAGGTCAAGATCGGCGTGCAGCACACGCCCCGCGAGATCGTTCTGGAGAGCGGGCAGTCCGCCCAGGACGTCGAGCGAGCCGTGGCCGACGCGCTGGCCGGCAAGGCGCAGCTGCTCAGCCTCACGGACGACAAGGGGCGCAAGGTGCTCGTACCGGCCGAGCGGATCGCGTACGTGGAAATCGGTGAGCCTACGGCGCGACGGGTCGGTTTCGGCGCGCTGTAACGCTGTCGTCACCTGAACAGGGCGAAGGCCCGGTGGGATGTCCCGCCGGGCCTTCGTGCTGTCTCCGCCCCGTCTCCGCTGTCTCAGCCCTGTCTCCGCCGTCTCCGCTGGTCCGGCGCGGTCCGGAGGGAGGCCGGAAAGGGTTGCGCTCCGGGTACTCCGGGTAGTGACGTGCTGGGCCGCAAGGTCCGGACCGCAAGTCCACTCCCGGCGTGCGTGAGGTGATCAGCAGTGATCCTGGAAGTCCTCGGATCGGTCCTGCTCGGACTCGGTCTCTCGTGGGCGGCGGTCCACCGGTTCTCCCACCGGCTTCCGGCGCAGCGGACGGTGTACGTCGCGGGGCCGCTCGGCGCGCTCTTCGGCCTCTATCTGACCCATACGGCGCTCGGCCCCGGCCACGCCTACGCGCCCTTCGCGGGCGCCCTGCTGGTGGGAGCGGTGCTGCTCTCACTGCTGATCCGCCCGTCGGGACACCGGATCGGCCGGACCGTGCCGTCCCGGAGCGTCGTGTAGCGGGCGTCGTACACGGGGGACGGCGTGCGGCGGGGATCCCGTGCGGCTTCGGTACGTACGGGTACGGTCCGCGCCGTACCCGTTCTCGTATCCGCGCGGGTCAGGCGGCCAGTCCGAGCGCGGCCATGCGCTTGGTGTGCGCCTCGGTGATCCGGGAGAACATCCGGCCGACCTCCGCGAGGTCGAAGCCGTCGGCCACCCCGCCCACCAGCATCGTGGAGAGCGCGTCCCGGTCTGCCACCACGCGCTGCGCCTGCGAGAGCGCCTCGCCCATCAGCCGGCGCGCCCACAGCGCGAGCCGGCCGCCGACGCGCGGCTCGGCCTCGATCGCGGCGCGTACCTTCTCGACGGCGAAGTTGCCGTGGCCGGTGTCGTCCAGCACGCCCAGCACCAGCGCGCGGGTGTCGCTGTCGAGCCGGGCGGCGACCTCGCGGTAGAAGTCGCTGGCGATCGAGTCGCCGACATACGCCTTGACCAGGCCCTCCAGCCAGTCGGACGGTGCGGTCAGCCGGTGGAAGTCGTCCAGCGCCTTGGCGAACGGCTCCATCGCGCCGGTCGGCTCGGTGTCGATCGCGCGCAGCCGGTCGGTGAGCCGCTCGAAGTGGTGGAACTCGGCGGCGGCCATCTTCGCCAGCGCGGCCTTGTCCCCCAGGGTCGGCGCGAGCTTGGCGTCGTCGGCGAGCCGCTCGAAGGCCGCCAGCTCGCCGTAGGCGAGGACTCCCAGCAGATCCACGACGGCGGCGCGGTACTGCGGCTCGGCCGAGGCCGTGGCCCAGTCCTGGGCGGCGATTCCGGTGGGCTGCTCGGCCGCGTCCTCGGTCGCGTCCTCGACGACGGCGGCGGGCTCGGTGGGCTGGTCGGGCGTGTCGGGCGTCTCCATGAAGCGCACAATAGCCCGCTCCGCGCACCGTGTAAGGGGCTGGTCAGACCCCGCTGTCCCACCGTTCCGACGAATTCGCCCAACACACATGCGCGAATCCGGGGTACAGTGATAATGCGCCTGCCGACTTTTCGGCGGGCCATCGCATGTGTGACAGCATGTGTTTCACAGTGTTAGACAGCTTTCGTACGGAAGTCCTTCCTTCCGTACAGGCCCCAGAGGATGCCCGGTCGGTGGCCCGATCGGCTCCGACCCCGACCGCCCTCCGTGCGGGACCGTGCGCACAGCTGCGCACGACTCGCAGATGAGGGGCCCCCTCAGCGGCACGAGCGCTTGAGCGACGGCAGTGGTCCCACGCCATCCGGCCAATCCATGGCCGGCCAGTACCCAGGCGCGGTACGACCCCCAGCGTTCGCCTCGCGTCGCGTCTCACAGAAGAGGCAGCACCCTGACTACGACTTTCCGAGAACTCGGAATCCTTCCCGAGACCGCCGAGGCGCTTGAAGCCGTCGGCATCCTCTCCCCGTTCCCCATCCAGGAGATGACCCTCCCGGTCGCTCTGTCCGGCAAGGACGTCATCGGCCAGGCCAAGACCGGCACGGGCAAGACGCTCGGCTTCGGCCTGCCGCTGCTCGAACGCGTCACCGTCCCCGCCGACGTCGAGGCCGGCCGCGCCGGGCCCGAGGAGCTCACCAACGCTCCGCAGGCCCTGGTGGTCGTACCGACCCGCGAGCTCTGCCAGCAGGTCACCAACGACCTGCTGACGGCTGGCAAGGTGCGCAACGTACGCGTGCTCGCCATCTACGGCGGCCGGGCCTACGAGCCGCAGGTCGAGGCGCTCAAGAAGGGCGTCGACGTGATCGTCGGCACCCCGGGCCGGCTGCTCGACCTGGCGGGCCAGAAGAAGCTCGACCTGTCGCATGTGCGCGGGCTCGTGCTCGACGAGGCCGACGAGATGCTCGACCTGGGCTTCCTGCCCGATGTCGAGCGGATCATCCAGCTGCTGCCGCCCAAGCGCCAGACGATGCTGTTCTCCGCGACCATGCCGGGCGCGGTCATCGGCCTCGCCCGCCGCTACATGTCGCAGCCCACGCACATCAGCGCCACCTCGCCCGACGACGAGGGCGCGACCGTCGCGAACACCACGCAGCGGATCTACCGGGCGCACTCGATGGACAAGCCCGAGCTGGTCGCGCGCATCCTCCAGGCCGAGGGCCGCGGACTCGCGATGATCTTCTGCCGTACGAAGCGGACGGCCGCCGACATCGCCGACCAGCTCGCCCAGCGCGGCTTCGCCTCCGGCGCGGTCCACGGCGACCTGGGCCAGGGCGCCCGCGAGCAGGCGCTGCGCGCCTTCCGCAACGGCAAGGTGGACGTGCTGGTCTGCACGGACGTCGCCGCGCGCGGTATCGACGTCGAAGGTGTGACGCACGTCATCAACTACCAGTCGCCCGAGGAGGAGAAGACCTACCTCCACCGCATCGGCCGTACTGGCCGGGCCGGCGCGTCCGGTACGGCGGTCACGCTGGTCGACTGGGACGACATCCCGCGCTGGCAGCTGATCAACAAGGCGCTGGACCTCGGCTTCCCCGACCCGCCGGAGACGTACTCCACGTCCCCGCACCTCTTCGAGGAGCTGAACATCCCGGCCGGCACCAAGGGCGTCCTGCCGCGTGCCGAGCGCACACGCGCGGGGCTGTCGGCGGAGCAGGTCGAGGACCTCGGCGAGACGGGCGGGCGCGGTCGCAGGTCCGCCGCCGCGGCGCCCGCTCCGGCGGTACGCGAGGAGCGCCCGCCGCGCACCCCGCGCCAGCGGCGCCGTACGCGTGGCGGAAGCAACGCGCCGGACGCGGCACCCGCGTCCGCAGCGTCCGTGCCGTCGGTGGCGTCCCTGCCGCCGCTGGCACCCCGCGTCGCGGAGCCCGAGCCGCAGTTCCAGACGGCCGTCCCGATGGACATCGCCCCGGAGCGGTCCCCGGCCGAAGCGCGCACCCCGCGCCGCCGCCGGCGCACCCGTGTCGCCGCCGAGCCGGTGGCGGAGGCCGCCGTGGTCGCGCCCGTAACGGCGCCCGCGGTGACTCCCGTCGTCGCGGAGCCGGAGGCCGAGGCGGCTGCCAAGCCGCGTCGCCGCCGGACGCGGGCCGTGAAGCCCGTGGCCGAGACCGAGACCGGGACGGTGGCCGAGAGCGTCGAGACGGCCGCCGTCGTCGAGGCACCGGTGACCCCGGTGGCGGAGACCCCGGGGGCCCCGGCCGCCGAGACCAAGCCCCGCCGCCGTACCCGGGTCACCAAGCCCAAGGCCGAAGCGGTCGAGGCGGCCGAGCCGGTGGAGACCGCCGAGGCGCCCGTCGCCGAGGCCAAGCCCCGCCGCCGCACCCGCGTCGCGAAGCCGAAGGCCGAGACGGCTGCCCCCCAGGCCGCCGAGGCGGAGGCCGAGGCCGCTCCGGCCCCGCGCCGCCGCACCCGTACGGCCAAGGTCGCGTCCGAGGACTGACCGACGGCACGACCCGCACGACCCCGCACCACCAGCCCGAACACGCCCGATGGCCCGCCACCCCCGTTACAACGGGGTGCCGGGCCATCGGCGTACGTACGGCCCGGGTCCCCCGGGCACCGGCCCCGGACGCGCGGCCGTCATGTACGCGGATAGCCTCGTCGCATGAGCAGGCCGCCCACCTTCACCCCGCCCCCCTGCGCCACCGCGCACACGCTCCCGACCCGCCGCGGCCGGTTCGCCGTCCTCGATGGCCGGCCCTCCGGCGAGCCGCTGGGGACCGTACTGCTGCTGCCCGGGTTCACCGGGAGCAAGGAGGACTTCATCGCGCTGCTCGAACCGCTCGCGAAAGCGGGCTACCGAGCCGTCGCGGTGGATGGCCGCGGACAGTACGAGACAGCCGGTCCTGACACCGAAGAGGCTTACGCCCAGGGCGAGTTGGCCGCCGACGTACTGGCGCAGGCCGAGGCGGTCGGGGGCCCGGTGCACCTTCTCGGGCACTCGCTGGGCGGGCAGATCGCCCGCGCCGCCGTCCTGCTCGACCGGAGCCCGTTCACCACGCTGACGCTGATGTCCTCGGGGCCCGCGCGGGTCTCGCACTCCCAGCGGGAGCGGCTGGCGCTGCTGCGCGACGCGCTCGCCGGCGGCATGACCATGGAGCAGGTCTGGGAGGCCATGCGCGCGATGGATCCTCCGGAGGAGACGCCCGTCGACGGCGACGAGCTGCGCACGCGCTGGCTGCGCACCCGGCCGGCCCAGCTGATCGTGACCGGCCGGCAGCTGAGCGAGGAGCCCGACCGGGTGGCCGAGCTGGCCGCCGTGCGGCGGCTGCCGCTGCACGTGATCTCCGGCGAGCACGACGACACCTGGCCCGTGGAGCAGTTCGACGCGATGGCCGAGCGGCTCGGGGCGCGCCGGACTCGGATCGCGGGCGCGCGGCACTCCCCCAACACCGACCGCCCGCAGGAGACGGCCGCCGCGCTGACGGAGTTCTGGGACGACCCGCACGGGGACTGGAGCGAGAGCCACAACGGCGACACCGCGGGCCGGAACGGCGACAGCGAGGGCTAGGGCGTGTTTAGAAAGTCCCGCCTGCCTGGCGACGCCTGGCACGCACGCTCGCCGCGTTGTCGGGATCACCCCAGTACGTCCAGTACTGGGGCGACCCTCCGCCTTGCGATCGCACGCACCAGACGCCGCCAGGCCCGCCCTACGGGCGGACGGCGCTACTTTCTAAACACGCCCTAGAACTGGGACTGCACGTGCTGCCAGAAGCCGTCCCGCAGCGCCCGGCGCAGCACCGCGTGGCCCCGCAGGGACCGCTGGAGGAGCTTCTCCGCCTCGATCAGCAGATCCTGGTCCACCGGGCCCGGCAGATACGGGTGGCCCGGCAGCAGCTCCGCCACGGCCTCGCGGCCCCGCTCCACCAGCCAGGTCGCGGCGATCTGCGCGCCGATGAAGCGGACCTGGTCGCGGGAGGGCGGCGGGTCGCCCTCGTGCTCGTACGTGGTGACGGGGCGCCGGGTGACGTACGGCTTGCAGAACTCCAGGTCGAAGGTGCGCTGGCTGTCGACCTCCCACAGCAGCGGTTCCGCCTGGTTGCGCCCCTCGCCCGCCTCGATGCCCCAGAGGTGCACCCGGGCGCCGTACCCCTGCGCGGCCTCGACGGCGGACACCAGGTCCTCGTCGCCGCCGACGAGCGCCGCGTCGCTGATGGCGCGGTGCCGGGCGAGCGACTCCAGATCCGTGCGGATCAGGGAGTCGACGCCCTTCTGCTGGTTGTTGGCGTTGAGGTTGCCGAGCCTGACCTTCACGTCCGGCAGCTCGGCGATGGACTGCTGCTCGGAGGTGTGGATCCGGCGTCTGGCGCCGTCGTACCAGTAGACGCGGAGCAGTCTGCTGTCGGCGAAGATGATCCGGGCCTTGTCGATGAATGCCTCGATCAGGCCTTCGGCGTCCAGGTCGAAGGAGCGCCGGTCCTCGGTGCCCGCTACCAGCAACCCGGCCGCAGCATAGACGTAACCGGCGTCGACGAAGATGGCATGCGTGGACGGGGTCTTGGCGACCTCGGCGAGCATGCGCTGAAGCAGCTCGTTGGTGCGCTCCAGCCGCGCGGCGATCTCGGTGATGTCCCGGATGTCGTCCGGGGTGTCCTGTGGGTGGATCTCTGCCTCGTTCATACGCCGTCCATTCTCCGTGGACGACACCCGTCGCACACCCGGATCCGCCAGTAGTTAGCCATCCGAAACTTTTCCTTAGCGTAGGGAATGTTTGCAGAGGGCAACCCGTTGCACACCTATGTAGGCAACGACGGAATCCTCCGTCACCCGTCCATCAGTTCTCCAGCAGGAGGATCAGACGAAGGGAGAAGCCTTGCGCTTCGAAATCATGCGCCTCGATGACGTCGACGGATCAGCCGTGGACAGCACCGTCGTGGACGCCGCCTCCGTCAACCGGATCGTGCAGCAGGCCGCCGCGATGGGCCAGCGCATCTATATCCGCCCGGCCGAATCCCCGGCCTCGTAACACCGTACTCGGCACCCCTCACTGTTCATCACTCTGCGTACGACCGACGAAGCGCCCCTGTACGGATTCTTTCGTACGGGGGCGCTGCCTGTTCGGCGGCGGCCCGTTCAGCGCCTGTTCAGCCCGCCCGGATCACCTGGGTGATCCCGTTGATGATCTGCTGCACGGCGATGGCCGAGAGCATCATCCCGGCGAGCCGGGTCACCAGCACCACGCCGCCGTCCTTGATGACCCGGATGATCACCAGCGAGTAGCGCATCGTCAGCCAGAGCACGACGTGCATGGCCAGGATCGCCGCCCAGACGGAGAGCTGGCCCGTGGCGCCGTCGGCGTGCCGTACGGCGAGGATGACGGAGACGATCGCGCCGGGACCGGCCAGCAGGGGCATGCCCAGCGGGACGAGCGCCACGTTGACGTCCTTGGTCTGCTGGGGCTCGTCCGTCTTGCCGGTGAGCAGATCCAGCGCGATCAGCAGCAGGAGCAGTCCGCCGGCGATCATCAGGGCCGGTACGGAGACGTGCAGGTAGTCGAGGATCTGCTGGCCGAGCAGCCCGAAGACGGCGATGACCCCGAAGGCGACGGCCACCGCCTGCCAGGCCATGGCGCGCTGGACCTTGACGGGGCGGCCGGAGGTGAGCGCGAGAAAGATCGGGGTGATCCCGGGCGGATCCATGATCACGAAAAGCGTGAGGAAAAGGGATCCGAAAACGGCAAAGTCGAACACAGGTATGGGCCTTGCGAGAGAAGAGCGAAAGAAATCGCGTGAAAAGGGAGTGGAAAGGGAGGGAGGAAAGAGGGGCGCGCTCGGCGCTGTGACGCGCCGATACCTTCTGTTACGCGCGTCCGCCCGCGCCCGGCACCGGGAACGCGCCCGAGGAGCGCCGGGTGATCTCGCCGTAGATCTCGGGATCGGTGGTGAACGCGCCCAGCTCCACGGTCTTGCGGCTGCCGTGGTAGTCGCTGGATCCGGTGGTCAGCAGCCCGAGTTCGGCGGCCAGCGCGCGCAGCCGGGCGCGGGTGGGGCCGTCGTGGTCCATGTGGTCGACCTCGATGCCGTCGAGTCCGGCGCCGGCGAGCTTCGCGAGGGCGGACTCGGGCACGGTCCGGCCGCGCTTGACGGCCTGGGGGTGGGCGAAGACGGTGACGCCGCCCGCGGCCTTGACCAGCCGGATCGCCTCGACCGGGTCCAGCTCGTACTTCGGGGCGTACGCGAGGCCGCCGTCGGCGAGCCACTGGGGCGTGAAGGCGTCGGAGACCGTCTTGACGACGCCGAGTTCGACGAGGGCGGTGGCGATGTGCGGGCGTCCGAGGGAGGCGTCGCCCGCGATCCGGGCCACCTGCTCCCAGGTGACCGGCACGCCCATCTCCTGGAGCTTGCCGACCATCGCCCGCGCGCGCGGCACGCGGTCGTCCCGTACCAGCTCGCGCGCGGCGAGGAACTCCGGCTCGGTGGCGTCGAAGAGGTACGCGAGCAGATGCAGGCCGATGCCGTCGAGCCGGCAGGAGAGTTCGGCGCCGGGTACGAAGGTGAGCGGGCGGCCGGTGTCGCCGAGGCCGGCGAGCGCGGCGATCGCCTCGGCGTGGCCGCGGGTGGAGTCGTGGTCCGTCAGCGCGATGACGTCCAGCCCGGCGGCGACGGCGTTGCGGATCAGCTCGGTGGGGGTGTCCGTACCGTCCGAGGCCGTGGAGTGGGTGTGCAGGTCGATGCGCACGACGCGGACTCCGGGGCTCGGGGCCGAGGGGCTCGGCACGGTTCTGAGGACGCCCCAGGATAACGTCACGCCGGGGGCGCGCCGGGCCGCCCCCGTACCGCGGTCAATGCTGCGGCTCAGTGCAGCAGCCGGGGCGAGAGCGCGCCACAGGGCAGCAGCTCCGCTCCCTGGCCCGCCTCGCGCAGGTCGGTCAGGACGAGTTCGTCGTAGAGCAGCATGCCCGACTGCTCGGGCCAGACGATCGCCCACAGCCAGAGTCCGAGCGCCTCGCCCGCGAAGACCGCGCGGTCCTGGGGGGCCTCGGGGACATGCCAGAGCGGGGTGGGGCGGCCGGCCGCGAGCAGTTTGGTCTGCGGCGGCTTGTCGGCGTGGATGGCGGGTCCGGGGTCGGGTCCTTCGATGCCCGCGTAGCGCGCGCCGAGCCCGACCCCCAGCTCCTCGGCGATGAGCAGCAGCTCACCGGGGCCGCCGAGCGGTCCGGGGCCCGAGCAGGCGACGGCGGTGGCGCGGCCCCCGCTGCGGTCGTCGCCCGCGTACGCCACGCCGGTGAAGAGCCAGCCGACCGGGAGCGGCCAGGGCATCCAGACGGGGACGCGCGCGCGGTGCACGACGGCTTCGAGAGCCTCGACGCTGGGCGGTATCACGGGTTGCAGCGGATGGACGACGCCGTGCACATCGCACTGCCAGGAGTCGGCGAAGAGACCGGGCGCCCTGAGCCGGCCACCACACTTCGGGCAATTGGGTTCGCCCCTCATAGCACCCAACGGTCCTCTCCGTCCCGCTCCCCGTCAAGGACGATCACCGGGGAGCAGCACGCGGTCACGGAGCGACGCAGATGTATACGGCACCTATCAGCCGCGCCGCGACGGGTCCGATGATCAGTCCAGCGCCACCGAACGCCGCAGCGGATCGCGCAGATCCGTACCGTGCGCGAGCCAGCGCTCCTCCAGCTCCCGCGCGCCCCTGACCCGCTTCCACGCGGCCTCGTTGGGGGTCATCGGCAGCAGCGGCAGGAACCGTACGGGCTCCAGCGGCGGGTCAAGATCCAGGTCCGGCACCAGCCCGCCGGGCTCCCCCACCAGCACGGAGTGGAAGGGCGCCCCCGGCCACAGCGGCTCCCCCAGGTCGAGCGAGCCGCCCGGCGCCACGACGACGCCCTCGACCTGCGGCGAGGCCGCCAGCACCGCGAGCGGGCGCAGCACCTGATCGGTGTCGGCGAGTCCGGCGCGTACGGAGAGGACGAGTTCGGCCCGGGGCCCGCCGACGGGGTCGGCGAGGAGCGCCGAGGGGTCCGCCATGGGCTGACCCGACATTCCGAGGGTGACGTAGCGCACCACGTCCGTACCGCCCTCGGAGTCCCGGAACCTGAGCACCTCGAACCGGTCCGTACCCAGGAAGGTCACCGCGGCGCGCGCGTCCGGTTCACCGAGGGCGGTACGGAGCCGGGCGTCGACGAGAGCGAGAATTTCTTCCATCCGGGGAGCATAGATCGGCCACGAACGGGGCAGGGAAACGGATTGGCCCGGTGCGGACTGATAGTCTTGGCCGTTGTCCGGGACAGCACGCTGAAGCGTCGCTCTCCAGTCCTGGAGCACGTCATCCCCCACGGGGGACCGGCCGGAGGAGGTGGGGCTGCGGTGGATCGAAGTCACCCGGCCAGTACCAGCCGCTCTTCCGCCCGCACCATGTGCCGCTGATCCGGCGCCGACGTGTCGGTCCGACGCTGACGCGCATGCGGCACTTCGCACGACGGAAGAGCACTTCTCCAGCAATCGCCGGTGTTTTTGCCTGTCTGTAGCGAACAGCCGTCACCGCGAAACCCGCGGTGCCGCCCGCTTTGCGGACGTACCCACGCCTCACGTCCCCATTCCGGGCTGTGCCACGCCACCGCCGACGGCCTCTCCGTGAAGGAGCCCGCCATGTCGATGATCCGTGACCTGCGCGCAGTGGTACGCCCGTCCCTGCGCAAGACCAGTACCAGCAAGTACGACTCGTACGACGCGACCCGCGACCCCTCCGCGTCGAGCGCGGTCGTCGACTGCGCCGTCTACCGCGAGGGCCGGCGCCTGATGAGCGCCCCCTGTGTCACCCCGCACGAGGCGATGCTGCGGGTGCGCGAGAGCGGCGGCTTCGCCTGGATCGGCCTCCACGAGCCGACCGAGGAGGAATTCGCCGGTATCGCGGCCGAGTTCGGGCTGCACCCGCTGGCGGTGGAGGACGCCGTCCACGCCCACCAGCGGCCCAAGCTTGAGCGGTACGACGACACCCTGTTCACCGTCTTCAAGACCATCCACTACGTGGAGCACACCGAGCTGACCGCGACCAGCGAGGTCGTCGAGACCGGCGAGGTGATGTGCTTCACCGGCCGGGACTTCGTCATCACGGTCCGGCACGGCGGCCGGGGCTCGCTGCGCAACCTCCGCCACCGTCTGGAGGGCGACTCCGAGCTGCTGGCCAAAGGCCCCTCGGCCGTTCTGCACTCCATCGCCGACCATGTGGTGGACGGCTATATCGCGGTGGCGGGCGCGGTGCAGGACGACATCGACGAGGTCGAGATCGATGTCTTCTCCGAGCCCGCGAAGGGCAGCAAGCGCGGCTCCGACGCCGGCCGGATCTACCAGCTCAAGCGCGAGGTACTGGAGTTCAAGCGCGCCGTCTCCCCACTGCTGCGCCCGATGCAGCTCCTGAGCGAACGCCCGATGCGGCTGATCGACCCGGACATCCAGAAGTACTTCCGCGATGTCGCCGACCACCTCGCCCGGGTCCACGAGCAGGTCATCGGCTTCGACGAACTCCTCAACTCGATCCTCCAGGCCAACCTGGCCCAGGCGACCGTCGCCCAGAACGAGGACATGCGCAAGATCACGTCCTGGGCGGCCATCATCGCCGTACCGACGGCCGTGTGCGGCGTCTACGGCATGAACTTCGACTACATGCCGGAGCTGAAGTGGAAGTACGGCTACCCGCTCGTGCTGGTCGCCATCGGCACCATCTGCCTGTCCATCCACCGCATGCTGAAGCGCAACGGCTGGCTCTGACGCGGCCCGGACTGCCCCGGCACCACGTGGGCCGGACGGCGTCGCGGGTCACGCCCGCCGCGCGGCTCCGTCCGGCCGGACCACGTCCACCGGCATCCCGCCACGGCGGGCGCCCACGACATCCGAGGTCCCTCCGCCCCTGCCCGAGGGCGGCTCGCCGTTCCAGACAGCGACCAGGCGGTCAAAGACCGGTGCGTGGCCCGGCTTCACCTTGCTGTCGCGGTAGTCCCGAGACGGGATCACCACCACGAGCCGCCCGCCGACGGCGATCACCTCCTCCGCGAACAGGGTGTCGGCCCCGGCAGCGATGCACGACACCCCGGTCAGATCCTCGCGGTACGGCTCCAGAGCCTCTCGCGGAGCGGCCCGTACAAGCGGGACGCT
Source organism: Streptomyces sp. NPDC093109 (assembly GCF_040701725.1). Lineage (NCBI taxonomy): Bacteria > Bacillati > Actinomycetota > Actinomycetes > Kitasatosporales > Streptomycetaceae > Streptomyces > Streptomyces sp. NPDC093109. The sequence goes on along the minus strand of NZ_JBFBEZ010000035.1, from coordinate 18,443 downwards.
CTCCTCGGTCAGGTCCATGTGCCCGGTCACGGCCAGCGTCGTCATGTATCCGTCCCTCGGTTCGTCATGTCCGGCGGCCTCAGCCGAGTGGCACCCTCGCGTACGTCTCCCATTCGTACATGCGGTTGTCCCTGTGAATCACGATCAGCTCGGCCGAGGCGATGCGCGCGGTCGCCGGTGGCACATCAACGGCGCCCAGGACTGAACCGATGGCGGCTGCCGGTCCGTCGCTGTTGCTGTACGCGAGGGATACGTGCGGCCGGAAGCCCTCGGCTTTCTCGGGCACTTCGAGCACGTCGCCGATCGCCGCGCGGATCGCGTCACGGACCGCGCACACCGGTTCATGGGGTCGCACGGGAACGAGGACTGCCTCTGGGTCGAGGATCGGCGCGGAAAGCTTCAGGTCGAAGGGCGGTACGGCGGCGAGGCGGTGGCGGGCCGCGTCCACCACGGCATCGACGTCCGCCCGGTCGATGTCGTTGACGAAGCCGATGCCCTGCATCGTGAGGTGCAGCCACTGATCGGGGATGAGGTCGAGTCCGTCGGCCCCGGCCAGTGAGGTGCGGTACTCGTCCGCGAACCGATGGACATCCAACTGTCCGTCGAAGGTGAGGTGCCAGGTGTAGAAGCGGCTTCCGGTGGACCAACCAGGTCGCCACCACCAATGGTTGCTCATGTGCTCAGGAGAGGTCATGATCTGAGATCCAATCAGCCGGCGCCCTCTCCTGACGAGAGGGCCAGGTGCCGGGACGCCGAGTCGGAGCACCAGTCGATGATGCTGCGCTTGGCCCCGGTCGTCGTGGCGGCGGTGGCTGCCGGACCGTGAGCCATGGACGCCGCCAGCTCACGCATGCGCTGCGTCACGGGGCCCATGCGCCGCTCGGCGGGCATGGCAAGCACTGGCGTCAGAGCGGGCATGATTCCGTCGGGCTCGCCGCTGTCGAGGAGCGCTGCTGCCCGTGCGATGTGGATCTGTGCCTCGGTGCCGTACGCACGGACCGGCTGTGTCGCGAGGAGATCAAGTGCGGCCGATGTCTCCCGAAGAGCTTCCTGTGGCCGACCGATCCGAAGGTGCACGGCGGCCGAGTAGTTTTCCTGCCGGGCCTGTGGACAGGAGAAGAGACCGCCGATTTCGTCCTCCCCGTTGATGTTGTCCCGGGCGCGCGTCGCCCGCGTGAGGGCGCCCTCGGCTTCCTCTGCCGCACCGAGCACGGACCATGCGTCCGCCTCCTGACATGCCAGCAGCACACCCACCGTTCCACTGACGTTGACAAGAGCGCCACGCCTGGCATGGGTGACAGCGTCCCTCAACCTGCCGTCCCACAGCGCGATCTTCGAACGAGTCGAACACACCCATGCCCTCAGCCCGTTGTGATCGGCGTTCTCCGCACACAGCCACGCGGTACGCCCGTGTGTGTCGGCGGCGCGCAGGTTCCCGAGGTCGGATGTCATCCACGCGAGGAGGCCGCAGAGGTGGCCGGCGACCACGTAGAGGTCGGCTGACTGGCGCGGTGGTTGATGACCTTCCAGCAGCGCGAAGGTCCGGTCGCGCAATGCCCGTGTGCGGTTGAACAGCGGGAGCGCGTCGCCGGTCAAGTAGTCGTACGCGAGAGTTCGTACATCCGCGAGCAGTTGCTCCAGGGCGATCTCTCCCACGTTGGTAGCCTCGGCCCACTGCGCCCAGGACGCGGATTCGGTGGCCGCCGCGAGTACGGGATCGCGCTCGGGTTCCGGCTCGGTGACAGCGGGCACAGCAGGCATGGCCGGCATAGCGGCTGCGGGAACAGCCTGCTCCGGTGCCGAGTGACGCAGGATCCGGAGGTCGCTCTCCGGAAGGGCGCCGCGGTCCTCGATGTCGAGGATGTCTTCGACATCGCAGCCGTAAATGGCCGCAAGGGCCACCAGGACCTGAAGGGTGGGCCGACGGCCGCCCGGGCCCGGCCACTTCTCCCACTTGCCGATCAAGGAGGCATCTGCGGAAACCGCAGGACCCGGGCGTGTCGAAATGCGGTCCGCCGTCGATTGCAAGGTCCAGCCGAGTGCGTGACGCCAGGCTTCGCGTGGTCGCACGCGGAGGCGGACCCGCATCTCGGTGGCGATCTCCGCGGTGGTGCATCCGGCTGCCGACATCTGGTGCCTCAGCGCGTCACGGTCAGCTTTCGATCCGGCTTTGGGTGGTGGCGTCATCGCTCTCCCTGAGTGCGGCGGGATGCGCTCACGGTAGCCAGAACAACGGGCCCTGGAGAGGACACACCATGTGCGGCAGGACCCGGATCCGTCCAACCTGATGTCCAGAAACGATGGTTTCCGCAGGTCAACGGCTGAAGTGCAGGCCAGAGAATTTGGACACCCCCGCCCTCGCCGACCGTGCTGAAAGTTGAAACCGTTGGAGGACAGAACCGGCCGCTGAACGACGGGATGATCCGATGACTGAACGATGTGCCGAATTTCAGTGGCTGCCGCCCGCGCTCGTGCAGGAGGTACGGACGATGGGACCGCCCGCGCCCGAGCCCGAGTCCGACGACGACCTGCTGAAACCGCTGGAGTGTCTCTTGGCCGGCCATCACGGCGAGCAGCACTACGGGCTCGTGTGCGAGTTGGACGGAAGGGACACCGGGGCGGTCTGGGCCCGCTGGACGGACTCCAAGCCGCCCAGCGCTCTGGTCACCCTCGCGGACTGCCCCCGTCTCGACCCTCGGGGCGACGCATGCGTGCTGTTCGCCGGGCACGAGGGCGACCACTGAGAACAGACCCGTGCCCCGGAGGCGGCTGCCTCCGGGGCACGGGTGGGTGAAGGGGCGGGTCGGCGGGTCAGTTCAGGGAGCGGAAGCCCGTCAGGTTGGGGCCCGCGCTGGTTGAGGGGCCGACGAACAGGTCACCGGCGGCGTTGGTGGACCAGACGCCCGACTGGCCCGTGCCGATGACGTCGGGTACGGCGGTCAGGAGGGGGCGGCCGGCGGGGGTCCAGCCGGTGTAGAGGGTGGTGCGGCCGGACGGGGATCCGAGGCCCTCGCCGTGCGGGCCGATGCCGGCGTAGAGGAACACCTCACCGGTGCTCTTCTTGCGGGCGATGAGGTCCGCATAGCCGTTGCCGTTGGCGTCGCCGGGGGCCGCCAGGTCGTAGTCCGACCAGCCGCCGTCGCCGATGAGGAGCGGGGGCTGCTCGATGTAGTCGTCCAGGTAGATCTCGTCGAGATAGCCGGACGCCGAGCCGAAGTACAGCCACAGCTGGTCGCCCTGCTTGACCAGCAGGTCCGGGAAGCCGGGGCGGTCGTCGGGGCCGATCACGCCGTCGCCGTCGATGTCGAGCGGTCCGTCGACGTCGCCGATGGCGAGGATCTGGTCGGCGCCCTGCCAGTGGTCGTTCTCCCGGTCCCAGACGCGCAGTTCACGCTGGTCGGCGGGGACCACCGCGCCCGTGCCGTCGTTCGGGTGGACCCAGAGACGGTCGCGGCCCAGGTTCGGGTCGTTGGCCTTCATGATCAGGTCCTCGTAGCCGTCGTCGGTCCAGTCGCCGCGCCGGGTGGTCTTCGCGTCCTTGTAGCGGCCGGTGTCGGACGCCGGGGCCGACGCCTTGGCGACCTTGCCCGTGCTGTCGCCGAAGTAGCGCTGGAGGGTGCCCGCGGAGTCGACGGCCCACAGGTCCGCGTGGCCGTCGCCGTTGAGGTCGCCGGGCTTGTCGGAGACCTTGGCGCCGTTGACGTAGAAGAGGTACGTACGGATGTCGGAGCGGTTGCCCGCCTGGTCGACGCTGCGGACGTACAGCTGGTTCGCGCCGGCCTTGGTCGGGGTGAGGTCGAGGGTCACCGTGCCGTTGAGGGCCGCGGGGGTGCGGGTGACGACGGTCGCGTCGAGCGTGGACCAGTACTCGTACGACGCGATGTTGGTGGCCGCGCCGGGGCCGACGGTGAACGTGCCCTTCGTGCGGACCGGGCTGGTGTCGACGGGCCAGCCCGCGTCACCGTTCGGGAACTGCGGGGAGCTGACGGTCGGCGGGGTGCTCGGCCGGTCGGGCATGTAGCGGAACCGGCAGGCCGCCGCGCTCGTGGGCGGGGACCAGGCGCTGATCAGGGTGCCGTCGTCCGTCTGGGCGCGCCAGGAGAAGTAGCCGTCCGCGTCGGGGACATACGTCTTCAGCGTCGCCTTGGGGATGGTGACCCGGGCGACCGTGCCCGAGGTGACGGAGACCGTCGTGTTGACGATCAGCTTCCCGTTGGGCTCGTCGTTGGGGTGGTGGCCGGTCGCCCACAGGTTGAACTTGACGTTGACCTTGCCGCCGTCCGGGTCGACGCCCTTCGCGGCCAGCTGAACGTCGGTGTCACCGATCAGACCGTACGGCGAGATGTTGCCGCAGGTGGTGGAGGTGCCCTTGGTGCTGGGGACGGTGTCCAGGTCGGTCGGATCGTTCGGCGGGGTGTTGTACTCGGTCGACAGGACGGCGGTCGACGCGTCGAACTTCTTCCAGCCGTACGTGTCGGTCTCGCTCGCGCGCAGGCTCAGCGTCATCGTCGCCCAGCTCGACGCGGCGGCCTTGATCGCGTTGCCCTTGACGTCGAACTCCAGGTTGCCGGCCGGGCAGGCGGTGCCCCAGCCCTTGGCGTCGGTCACGGTGGAGAGCAGGGCGCCCTGGGTGGGCGGGTTGGCCCAGGTCGTGGCGGAGCTGATCGGGTTGGTCGCGTAGAGGTAGACCGGCTTCTTGGTGCAGGACCAGGAGTGGGTCTCCTTGATCCGGAACGTGGAGTTGGTGACGGTCTTGCCGGCCAGGTTCCTGGTGTCCATGGTGAAGTAGGAGGCCCAGGTGCCACCGGTGTCCGACTCGTAGCCGGCCCGTGCGATGTTGTCCGACTTGTTCCAGAAGCTGGTCGTCGGGTACTTCTTCGCGACCGAGGTCCAGTTGTTGCGCCCGCCGGAGACGTACGGGTCGATGTGGACCGGGTAGACCGTGTCGTCGGCCGCGAGCATGGACTGATCGGGCGTCAGTTTCAGTGCGCCGTCCTCGACGACGGCCGGCATCGTGGCCTCCTTGGCGCCGACGGCCGGGACGAAGCCCTCTTCCTCGATGGCGGGGGCCTGCGCGGGAGCCGCCGCGGCGGCGGACAGCGCGGCGCCGACCGACTTCGCGTTCGCGGGGGCCGGGGCGCCTGCGGCGACGCCTGAGCTGTCCCACATGACCGGGGTCGGCGCGGCGAACACGTTCTGCCCGGCCGGGTTGACGGCGGTGAGGTTGCCGGCCTTGTCGGTGCGCGCCGTCACCCCGTCGGTCTCCATCGGGAACGACAGGCGCTCCAGCCGCGGATCGGCGGCGGCCTCACGGGTCTTGACGACCAGGAGCTGCTGGAAACCGTTGACACTGGCCCGGAGCTTCAGGTCGACGCCCGGGAACACCTCGGGGTACGTGGCGGTGTCACCGTCGAGTTCGGGCGTGGGCAGCTTGCCGTCCCAGTCCAGCGACATGGCGCGGCCGTCGCGTTCGATGGTGGCCATCGTGTCGTTGCCGCCGCCGGAGAACTCCAGCCCGACCGCGGTCGCCCGGGGCCGTACGGTGCCGTCCTTGGCGCGTACGAGCGTGGCGTCCGCGTCGACCAGCTTGCCCTCCTGGCGCACCCGGACCGGGACGACGTAGGTCTCCTTGGTGAAGGTGCCCGAGGGGTTGGCGTAGGTCGTGGAGTACTCGCTCCGCTCCGCCACCACCTCGACCGGCTCCCCGCTCGCGGCGGCGCGCGTCAGGGCGCGTTCGGCCGCCGTCGGCTCCGCGGGCACCGGTTCGTCCGCCGCAGCTGCCGGTCCCGCGGCCAGCGGGAGCGCTGCGCTCGCGAGACAGACCGCGATCGCGCCCGCTATCAGCGGGCGCATTCCGGTTCTCCGCTTGTGCGGCTGTCGTTGAGATCTCAAGACGTTTCCTCCCCGAAGCCTCACCGGCGTGCGCGCGAAGCGGCGGCCGGCGAAGCCCAAAAAGCCATGTGGATGAACGGCGGTGCCGAACGAAAGGAGAGTAAATCGCACCGAGAAGGTGAATTAATTTCACATGCCGTGCCAAGCCCGGCATTCCGCTTGTGCAAATCCCAGCGGGAGCGATCAGGTATGTCCCTTTAGCCACGCTTTACGTGATCCTCAGCGACGTACTCTCCACTCGCGGTTATTACTTTCAGCACTAGGGGGCATCCGTGAACGACCCTTCGGTCCGCGCCGCGAACAGCGCGCGCAGAACGAAACCAACCAGGCGAAGAAGATGGATAAAGGCCACCTCCGTCGTCACCGCGTCCGTCCTGCTGGGCGGATTCCTGAGCGCCGAGACCGCTTTCGCACTCGCCTCGCTCGCCCTGCCGAAGCTCGACACCACCAAGCCCGTACCGGTCACCCCGGTCGGGGCGAAGAAGCCCGGCGGCAAGGACGACGCCGCGCGTGATTCCCGTACCTCCGCACCGGCCGTCACATGGCCCGCGGCGGGTACGGCCGAGGTCCAACTCCCGGGCGCCCGGGGCGCGGTGAAGCGCGCCGGGAAGCTGCCGGTACATGTCGGTACGGCGGCCGGCAAGCCCAGGGCGGGCAAGCGCGGCACCGCGCCGGAGAGCGCCCAGGTCCAGATACTCGACCGGAAGGCGGCCGGCAAGCTCGGGGTCGATGGCGTCCTGATCGCCGTGCGCGCGGCGGAGGGCGGGCACGACGCGAAGGTACGGCTCTCGCTCGACTACTCCGGGTTCGCGAACGCCTTCGGCGCCGGCTGGGCCTCCCGGCTCTCGCTCGTACAACTGCCGGACTGCGCGCTGGAATCGCCGGACGCGAAGGACTGCGGCGCGGGCACCCCGCTCGCCACCGAGAACGACTCGGACGCCAGGACGCTGACGGCGGACATCCCCGTCGACGGCACGGCCGGTACGAGCGACGCGTCCGGCTCGCCGGTGAGCGCCGCCCCGAGCGGCGCCAAGTCCGTCACCGGGCTCGCCGCCGCCTCCGGGGTCACCCTGCTCGCGGTCTCCGCGGCGCCGTCCGGCTCGACCGGCGACTACAAGGCGACCCCGCTGAGCCCCTCGGGCAACTGGGTGGCCGGTGACTCCTCCGGCAACTTCGGCTGGGGTTACGAGATCCAGACCCCCGAGGTCCCCGGCGGCCTGGAGCCCGAGCTGTCGCTCGGCTACTCCTCCCAGTCGCTGGACGGCCGTACGGCGGCCACCAACAACCAGGCCAACGCGGTCGGCGACGGCTGGGCGCTCACCGAGAACTACATCGAGCGCCGTTACGTGTCGTGCAACGACGACATGACGAACGGCAACAACAAGGCCAAGAACGGCGACCTCTGCTACGGCACCGAGAACGCCACCATGTCGCTCGACGGCCAGTCCCACGAGCTCGTCCGGGACGACAAGTCCAAGGCGTGGAAGCTCAAGGACGACGACGGCACCCGCGTCGAGCTGCTCACCGACACCGCGCGCGGCAACGGTGACAACAACGGCGAGCACTGGCTGATCACCACCACCGACGGCACGAAGTACCACTTCGGGTACAACCGGCTGCCCGGCTGGTCGTCCGGCAAGGAGGAGACCAACTCCACCTGGACCGTGCCGGTGTACGGCAACCAGAGCACCGAGCCCTGCTACAAGGCCGCCTACGCCGACTCGTACTGCCAGCAGGCGTGGCGCTGGAACCTCGACTACGTGGTCGACCCCAACTCCAACGCCTCCGCGTACTACTACAAGACCGAGAAGAACTTCTACGGCCGCAACGTCTCCAGCAGCACCGGCCTGGGCACCCCGACCGAGTACGTCCGCGGCGGATACCTGGACCGGATCGAGTACGGTCTGCGCGCGGACAACCTGTACGGCACCAACGCGGCCTCCGCGAAGGTGCAGTACACGGTCGCCGAACGCTGCCTGCCCGACGCGTCGTTCGACTGCGCCCCGGCGAAGATGACGGCGGCCAACGCCAAGCGCTGGCCCGATGTCCCGCTCGACCAGGACTGCAAGGCGGGCGAGACCTGCAAGGACAAGATCGCGCCCACCTTCTGGACCAGCAAGCGGCTGGCCAGGATCACCACCTCGGCGCTGGTCGGCTCCGGCTACCGGTCCGTGGACTCCTGGGACTTCCGGCACGAGCTGCCCGATCCGGGCGACGGCTCCCCCGCCACCCTGTGGCTGGCCGGCATCACCCGGACGGGTTACTCGGCGGACTCCTCCACGGCGCTGCCCGAGATCACCTTCAAGGGCACACAGCTGGCCAACCGCGTGGACGCCACCGGTGACGGCATCCCGCCGCTGGTCCGCTACCGCGTCAACCAGATCAACACCGAGACCGGCGGCTCCATCGGCATCAGCTACTCGGCGGCCGACTGCGCTCCCGGAAGCCTGCCCACCGAGGCAAGCAACACCCGGCGCTGCTACCCGGTCTACTGGTCCTCTGCGGACTCCCCGGCGGCGGACTACAAGCCGGTGAAGGACTGGTTCCACAAGTACGTGGTCACCCAGGTCCTGGAGAACGACCTGGTCGGCGGCTCGCCGACGCAGCAGACCGACTACACGTACGTGGGCGGCGCGGCCTGGGCGAAGAGCGAGGACGAGTTCACCAAGGCCGAGTACCGCACGTACAGCGACTACCGGGGGTACGGCGAGGTCCGCACCCAGACCGGCAACGGCACCGACGGCCCGCGGCAGGACAGCCGTACCCGCTACTTCCGCGGTATCGACGGCGCGAAGGTCGCCGACTTCGAGGGCAACGAGGTCGCGGACCACGCGTCCTTCCAGGCCATGGAGCGGTCGGAGATCGTCTACAACGGCGCCGAGGTGGTCTCCGAGGAGACCTCGACCCCGTGGCGGTCAGCCGTCACGGCCTCCCGCGCCCGTACGGGTCTGCCGGCCCTGGAGTCCGACATGACGGACGTCCAGACGGAGACCACGCGGTCGCCCGCCAAGGGCGGCGGCTGGCAGCGTACGAAGACGGAGCGGACGTTCGACGCGTACGGCATGGTCATCACGGAGACCGAGCACGGCGACACCGCGAAGACCGGTGACGAGAGCTGCGTCGTCACGACGTACGCCCGCAGCACCGCGGCGAACATCCTGGAGCTGCCCGCGTCCGAGAAGGTCACGGCCGGCACCTGTGCCGCGCCGGGCGAGCTGATCTCGGAGAACCGCAGCTACTACGACGACTCCACGACCCTGGGCGCGGCGCCGACCCGTGGCAACACCACGCGGGAGGACGAGAACAACGCCGAGGGGAATGGTTTCTTCACCGCCAACACGTCCACGTACGACCCGTACGGCCGGCCCCTGAAGTCGACCGACTCGCAGGGCCGGACGATGACGACGGCCTTCACCCCGGAGACGGGGCCGGCCGCCAAGACGGTCGTCACCAACCCGCTCGGCCACACGCTCACCACCGAGTTCGATGTCGCGCGCGGCCTCCAGATCGCCGAGACGGACACCAACGGCAAGAAGACGGAGATCGCCTACGACGACCTCGGCCGGGTGACGGCCGTCTGGGAGGCGGGCCGCAGCCGGACCGCGTTCCCGACCGCGCCGAACAGCTCGTTCACGTACCGCATCTCGAAGACGGACACCCCGGTGGTCGTCTCGAAGGAGCTGCGCGGCGACGGCTCGTGGGAGACCGGCTACGAGATCTACGACGGTCTGCTGCGCGAGCGCCAGACGCAGGTCGCCTCGGGAACCGGCTCGGGCCGGGTGCTGACGGAGACCCTGTACGACTCGCAGGGCCAGGAGTGGAAGTCGTTCGACGACTACTACGCGACCGGCGACCCCGAGGGGAAGCTGGTGGCCGGTGACGACACCAAGTCGCCCGCCGTCGTCCGTACCGTCTTCGACGGAGCGGGCCGGGCCACGGACACCGTCGCCATGAAGTACGGCACGGAGACGCGCCGCACGAAGACGGTGTACGACGGCAACCACACCACGGAGATCCCGCCGCAGGGCGGCTCCGCGAGCACCACGGTCACCGACCCGCTGGGCCGGACCACCGAGATCATCGAGTACACCAACGCGGCACGCACCACGTCGCAGTCCCTCCTCTACGGCTACAACGCGCGGGGTCTGCTGGAGAAGGTCACCGACGCGGCGGGCAACGTACGGAAGTTCACGTACGACGCGCGCGGCCGTGAGGTCAAGGCCGAGGACCCGGACACGGGCACCATGGAGACGCGCTACGACTCGCTGGACCGTCCGGTCGGCACGACCGACGGGCGGAACGTGTCGCTCTCCGTCGACTACGACCAGCTGGGCCGGCAGACCACGCTCAGCCAGGGCTCGAAGGTCCTCTCCGAGTGGAAGTACGACACGGTCGCCAAGGGCGAGATCGCCGAGACCCGCCGGTATGTGAACGGCGAGGCCTATGTGGAGCGGGTCACCGGCTTCACCGACGACTACCAGGCCACCGGCCTGGACGTCACCATCCCGTCCACCGAGGGCGCGCTGGCCGGCACCTACACCTGGGGCTTCGGCTACGACGAGATCACCGGGCTCCAGACGGTGGTCAACCAGCCGGCCATCGGCGATCTGCCGGCGGAGCGGGTGGTCACCCGGTACGGCGCGGACGACCAGGCCCAGGGCCTGACCGCGGGCGGCCGGATCCTGGTCAACTCGTCCACGTACGACGCCTTCGGGCGGGCGCAGCGCACCGAGTACAACGACCAGGCGCGCCGGCTCTACCGGAGCTGGTCGTACGACGAGCACACCGGTGATCTGCTGCGGACCACCACGGACCGCACGGCGGGGCCGACCCGGGTCGAGGACACCTCGTACGGGTACGACCTGGAGGGCAATGTCACCAGGATCACCACCAAGACCGGCCAGGACGCGACGGAGCAGACCGACACCCAGTGCTTCGTCTCGGACGCGCTCCAGCGGCTGACCGAGGCGTGGACCGCCAAGGACGACTGCACGGCGGCCCCGAGCGGCTCGAACATCGGCGGTGCGCAGCCCTACTGGCTGTCGTACAGCTATGACGCCCTGGGCAACCGGACCAAGGAGACCCGCCACGACACCGCGGGTGCCACCGCGAAGGACGCGGTCCGCACCTACAAGTACGCCAAGCCGGACGGCGCCAAGCCGGCCGCGCTGACCTCGGTGGACACCGCCAGGAACGGTACGTCGTCCACCACCTCCTCCTTCACGTACGACGGAGCCGGGAACACCGTCACCCGCAAGACCGACGGCCGGGACCAGACGCTGGAGTGGGACGCCGAGAACCAGCTCGTCAAGGTCGACGAGGCGGGCGTGGGCGCCACCGAGTACACCTACAGCGCCGACGGCGGGCGGCTGATCAGGAAGGACATCGCGGGCACGACCCTGTATCTGCCCGGCGGCAATGAGCTGCTGCTCACGGCCGACGGCAAGAAGACGGGCACCCGCTACTACGAGTTCGACGGCGACACGGTCGCGGCCCGGTCCGCGGGCGCGATCCAGTTCCTCTTCGCCGACCACCACTCCACGGCGACGACCGCGATCGACGCGACGACCCAGGACGTGCAGCGCCGCGTGCTGGCCCCCTTCGGCGAGGAGCGGGGCACGGTCTCCGCGACACCGGCCGCGTGGATCGGCCGGGGCTTCGTCAACGGCACGGAGGACCGTACGGGACTGACCCAACTGGGCGCCCGTGCGTACGATCCCGGGCTGGGGCGGTTCATCAGCGTCGACCCGATGATCGATATGTCCGAGTCGCAGCGGATGAACGCGTACGCGTACGCCAACAACAATCCGGCGTCCTTCTCCGACCCCGACGGGCTCTTCTGGGGAAAGATCAAGAAGGCCGCCAAGAAGGTCGCGAAGAAGGTCGTCAAGACCACCAAGAAGGTCGCCAACAAGACGAAGAGGGTCGTCAAGAAGGCCGTCAAGACGGTGAAGAAGGTCGTCAAGAAGGTCGTCAAGAAGACGAAGGCAATCGCCAAGAAGGTCGCCAGAGTCACCAAGAAGGTGGTCAAGCGATCGGTCTACGTGGTCAAGAAATACGCGAAGAAAACGTATCGCTATGTCAAGAAGACCACGAAAAAGGCCGGCGGCTATGTGAAGAAGCAGGCGAGCCGCGCCTGGTCGGGCACCAAGAAGGCGACCAAGTCGGCCGCCCGGACCACGGTCAAGGCAGGAAAGGCCGCGGGTAAGGGCGTGGTGGCGGGCGCCAAGGCGGTCGACCGCGCCAACAAGGCGGCGGGCGACGCGCTCGTGTCGGGGGCCAAGGCCGTGGGCAACCACGTCAAGGACAACTGGCGCGACTACGCGGGAGCCGCGGCGCTGGGTGTCTGCATCATGGCCTCGGCAGGTCTGTGTGTGGCGGCGGGCATGGCGGTGGCATTCGCGAAGGTCACCGCTTCCGGCATCGACCCGAACATGGAGACGGACTGGGGAACCTTCGCCAAGGACAGCGCCTTCGCCTTCGGCGGCGGCGCGGTAGCCGGAGCCTTTGGGAAGGCCGTCAGCGGCGGTACCTTCCGCGCCGCCATGAAGGCCAGTCCCATAACAACGAGTGTCCGGGAGACCTTGGGCAATGGTGCGCTGAACTTCGGGATGGCCTGGGCCGGTTGTGGAACAGGTAGCCTCGGTAAAGCCGCGTACTGCTGATCAGGAGGAATGACGAGAGAAGTGAAGCCACGCATACTGCGAAGAACAGGCACCTGGATCTTCATGGCACTGCTCTGCTGTGGAATGTACGCAATGGCGTTGGTGGTCTGGCTGACCACGATGTCGTACAACTCCGTGGGCGAAGCTCTCATGCTGACGTCGGTAGCCATGGCCATCTCCTGGTTCATGATCCGTTTCGGCAGGGCTCGGGTGGAGATTCATGAGGGTGGGCTGGTCATCATCGATGTCGTGCGCCGGGAATGGATTCCCTGGGGTGCCTATCGAAGGGTCGACACCGATGAAGGACTCACCATCATCACCCGCGGCGACAAGGAACACAGCTCCGCCGCTTTCGGCGGCTCCTTGATCGATGAGATGCTGAAGCGGCGCGGCAAGAGCAGCACCGTAAAGGCCGCCACCGAGATAAAGGCGGCGAGCCGGGCGGCATCACCGGAATCACTTCGGGAGAAAGAAGTGACGGTGAAGCGGTGGGAATTGATTCCCGCCGATCTGCTCCTGGCCCAGGTGCTGGTATGCCTGGCGCTCACTCAGTCGGGCATCCTCCCGATGTGACACCTGTCGGACAACACCCCGAAGCCCCCCTCCCCGCCACACGGCCGGGAGGGGGGCTTCGGCCCATCCCAGGAACCATCCCAGGACGGACCGATGCCGCTCTCCTCCATACCCGTACCACTGCTGATCGTGGTCGCGCTGCTCTCGGCCGCCGCCTTCGTCGGGCTGTGGGCACCGCTCATGGCCACCCGGGAGCAGAAGGTCATGATCGGGCTGGCCGCCTTGGCCGTCTTCGCCGGGCTCGGGGCCTTCGGCGGGGCGAAGGCCGGCTGGTCGTTCCGGCAGATCCTGCTGTACGCCGCGGTGATCGCGCTCTCGTTCGCGGTGGGCGCGCTCGGGCACCGGGAGCGGATCCGGCAGGTCGCGCGCCGGGAGGCGGACGAGGGGCCGAGCAAGGAGAACCAAATGCCCGGGCTGCTGATGCTCCAGTTGTTCGGCACGATGGGGGCGCTCTTCTACCTCACGGGCAAGCTCTTCGAGACCTGACGGAACCGCCCGCTCCCAGCCCCCGCTCTCCCGGCCGCTGGATAGGCTGCGCGCATGACAGAACCACAGTTCTTCGGCGCGGCGCTGGTCGAGGAGGCCACCAAGAAGTCCGGCCTCGTGTGGATCAGAGGATCCGGCCCCGACCGCGCCCTGTGGCACGTCTGGCACGAGGGCGCGGCGCTGGTGGTCGGGGACGGGCCCGGGGAGCAGCCGCTGCCGGGGCTGGCCGACGGCGGGAGCGCCGAGGTGACCGTGCGCAGCAAGGACAAGGGCGGCCGGCTGGTGGCCTGGACCGCCGCCGTGTCCGAGCTGGCACCGCACTCCCCGGCGTGGGAGGCGGCGGTCGCCGAGCTGAAGGGCAAGCGCCTCAACGCGCCGGACGCGGAGGAGATGCCGGAGCGCTGGGCGCGGGAGTGCCGGGTGCTGCGGCTGACGCCCCGGAACTCGACCACCGATCTGCCCGCCGGCTCGCTGGCGGCGCCGCCGCTGCCGACCCCGGTGACGACGCGTCAGCCCGTACCGGCGTCCCTGCCGCGACTGCTGCTGAAGCGCGGCAAGAAGACCGGGAAGGCCGCGAAGAGCTGACCGCCGCCCGTCCTACTCGCCCGTCTTCGGCAACTGGCTGCCGTAGTCGACGATCTGGTTCTTCGCCGGGGCCGTCAGCTCGAAGTCCTTGCCCCAGTCCGCGAGGGTGAGCGTCCCCGCGTTGCCCGCGCGCACCAGCTGTACGGGGTACGGCTCGCCCTCCAGCGCGATGTCCAGCGTGCCGCCGTCGCCCGCGCTGCCGCTGATCTTGATCGTCCGGAGGCCGCCGATGCGGTCCCGGTCGCCCTTGTTCAGCTCGCCGTGCAGCGACAGGATCCCGCCGAGCAGCACCTCCATGTCGGTGAAGCCGGTCAGCTGCTTGTACGCGGGGTCCTCCTCGGGCACCTTCACGTACTTGTCGCCGAGCTTCCCGGCCGCCTCGGTGTCCCCGGCACTGGGCTTGGCGGTCGCCTCGCCGGACTTGCCGTCGGTGTGGCTCCAGAACCCCGCGTCGGCCTTCAGATAGAGCGCGTCCTCGATCCGCAGCAGCTGGAATTCGCTGCTCTTCGAGGTGACGGAGCCCAGCGCGCCGTTCTGCTTGAGCCGCATGTTCAGCCTGTACGTCTCGCCCCCGCTGACCAGCGCGCCGGAGAGCCGGACCGCGCCCGCCGTGTCCGCCGCCGTCTTCGCCTTCTTCTCGATCTCGGTGGCGGAGAGCTTCCCGACTCCGTTCGTCCCCTCGTCGGGATCCTCACCGCACCCGGTGAGTACCGCCGCCAGTCCCAGGCAGATCGCGACGGGCAGAGCGGCTCCGCGGGCACGGTGGGACGATGGGAGAACGGTCACAGACGCACTGCCTCTCATACGCTGCTGGGGGTGGCAGATCGCAGCGTACCCGGGCCGCGCACACCGCTCGACGCGGGCGGCCGGGACACCGTACGGACGGAACCGTCAGGGCGGCCCGCAGCGGTACGGGCTAGCCTGAAACCGTCCATCACGCTGCATAGAACGACAATCGCCGACAAGGAGGCGCTCGACGATGGCGGCAGGCGCCCCCCGGGTCTTCGTCTCGCATCTGGTGGCCGTTCCGGTCTTCGATCCCAACGGCGATCAGGTCGGCCGGGTCCGCGACCTGGTCGCGATGTTCCGGGTCGCCGGACGGCCGCCGCGGCTGCTCGGGCTGGTCGTCGAGGTGCTCAGCCGCCGCCGGATCTTCCTGCCGATGACCAGGGTCACGGGCATCGAGTCGGGCCAGGTGATCACCACGGGCGTACTGAACGTACGGCGCTTCGAACAGCGTCCGACGGAGCGGCTCGTGCTGGCCGAGCTGCTCGACCGGCGGGTCCGGCTGGTGGAGACCGGCGAGGAGGTGACCGTCCTCGACATCGCCGTGCGGCAGCTGCCTGCCCGCCGCGACTGGGAGATCGACAAGGTCTTCGTCGAGCGCGGCCGGAGGAGCGGTGCGCTGCGCAGGCGCGGGGAGGCCCTCACCGTCGAGTGGTCGGCCGTCACCGGCTTCTCGCTGGAGGAGGAGGGGCAGGGCGCGGAGAACCTCGTGGCCAGCTTCGAGCGGCTGCGCCCCGTCGATCTCGCCAATGTGCTGCACCATCTGACGCCGAAACGCCGGGCTGAGGTCGCGGCGGCCCTCGACGACGACCGGCTCGCCGACGTCCTGGAGGAGCTGCCCGAGGACGACCAGGTGGAGATCCTCGGCAAGCTGGCGGAGGAGCGGGCCGCCGATGTCCTGGAGGCGATGGACCCGGACGACGCGGCCGATCTGCTCTCCGAGCTGCCCGAGGCGGACAAGGAGCGGCTGCTCACACTGATGCGCCCGGACGACGCGGCCGACGTACGGCGGCTGATGTCGTACGAGGAGCGGACGGCCGGCGGGCTGATGACGACCGATCCGATCGTGCTGCGGCCCGACGCGACCGTCGCGGACGCGCTGGCCCGCGTACGGCAGCAGGACCTGTCCCCCGCGCTCGCGGCGCAGGTCTATGTGTGCCGGCCGCCGGACGAGACGCCGACGGGCAAGTACCTGGGCACGGTCCACTTCCAGCGGCTGCTGCGCGATCCGCCGTACACGCTGGTCAGCTCGATCGTGGACAGCGATCTGCCGACGCTCTCCCCGGACACCCCGCTGCCCGCGATCACCAGCCATCTCGCCGCGTACAACATGGTCTCGGCGCCGGTCGTCGACGACAGCGGGGCGCTGCTCGGCGCGGTGACGGTCGACGACGTGCTCGACCATCTGCTGCCGGACGACTGGCGGGAGACCGGGTACCACGAGGTGGAGGGGACGGGCCGTGCCGGCTGAGCGACCCGATCGGGACGGCGGCGGCCGGGAGCGGGCGAAGGCGGGTCCCGGCAGCGGCGCCACGGCGCTCTCGCGCGAGCGGCGCCGCCTCGACCAGCCGCGCCCGCGACGGCCCCGGCTGCTGCCCGAGCTGCCCCAGTACGACGCGGAGGCGTTCGGACGGCTGTCGGAGCGGGTCGCCCGGTTCCTGGGGACGGGCCGCTTCATCGTCTGGATGACCCTGGTCATCATCGTGTGGCTGGGGTGGAACATCCTCGCGCCGGCCGCACTGCGCTTCGACCCGTACCCGTTCATCTTCCTGACGCTGGTGCTCTCACTCCAGGCGTCGTACGCCGCTCCGCTGATCCTGCTGGCGCAGAACCGCCAGGACGACAGGGACCGGGTCACGCAGGAGCAGGAGCGCAAGCAGAACGAGCGGTCCATGGCGGACACGGAGTATCTGACCAGGGAGATCGCGGCGCTGCGGATGGGCCTGGGCGAGGTCGCCACCCGCGACTGGATCCGCTCGGAGCTCCAGGATCTGGTCCGGGATCTGGCGGAGCCCGCCGGCGAGGAATCCGACCGCTGACCGGCCTCCGACAACTGCCGCCGAGGGCTTTCGTGCGGAGGTGGGGAGCGCCGTACCATCTCGGTATGGCTACCGACACGTACGGAACCGCCGCCCCCGCGGAAGACGCGGTGCGCGCCGCGCTGGCGACGGTGAACGACCCCGAGATCCACCGGCCGATCACCGATCTCGGCATGGTGAAATCGGTCGACATCGCGGCGGACGGCGTGGTCGCGGTCACGGTCTATCTGACGGTGTCCGGCTGCCCGATGCGGGACACCATCACCCGGAACGTGACGGACGCGGTCGCCCGGGTCGAGGGCGTCACGCGTGTGGACGTCACGCTGGACGTGATGGGCGACGAGCAGCGGCGCGAGCTGGCGGCCTCCCTGCGGGGCGGTACGGCCGAGCGCGAGGTGCCGTTCGCCAAGCCGGGCTCGCTGACCCGGGTCTACGCGGTGGCGTCCGGCAAGGGCGGCGTCGGCAAGTCGTCGGTGACGGTCAACCTGGCGGCGGCGATGGCCGCGGACGGGCTGAAGGTCGGTGTCGTGGACGCGGACATCTACGGGCACAGCGTGCCGCGGATGCTCGGCGCGGACGGGAAACCCACCCAGGTCGAGAACATGATCATGCCGCCGTCGGCGCACGGCGTGAAGGTGATCTCCATCGGGATGTTCACCCCGGGCAACACCCCGGTGGTGTGGCGCGGCCCGATGCTGCACCGCGCGCTCCAGCAGTTCCTGGCGGATGTGTACTGGGGCGATCTGGACGTGCTGTTGCTGGACCTGCCGCCGGGGACCGGCGACATCGCGATCTCGGTGGCCCAGCTCGTACCGAACGCGGAGATCCTGGTGGTGACCACCCCGCAGCAGGCGGCGGCCGAGGTCGCCGAGCGGGCCGGATCGATCGCCGTGCAGACCCATCAGAAGATCGTCGGCGTGGTCGAGAACATGTCGGGTCTGCCGTGCCCGCACTGCGACGAGATGATCGATGTCTTCGGCACGGGTGGCGGCAAGCTGGTCGCCGAGGGGCTGACCCGGACGACCGGCGCCGAGGTGCCGGTGCTCGGCGGGATCCCGATCGACGTACGGCTGCGCGAGGGCGGTGACTCGGGCAAGCCGATCGTGCTGTCCGACCCGGACTCGCCGGCCGCCGTCGCGCTGCGCGGGATCGCGAGCAAGCTGGGCGGGCGGCAGCGCGGCCTGGCGGGCATGTCCCTGGGGATCACGCCGCGCAACAAGTTCTGAGCGCCGCAAGGGGTTTGGTAAGGGGCGGTCGCCATGGCGACCGCCCCTTACCCATACCGGTACCTGTACGGCTCTAGGGCCTGTGTGGGGTTGTGATCTGGATCAGGGAGCGGGGGCGTGGTGCGTGCGATCGCAAGGCGCCGAGAGGCCCTCGTAGCGGAGCTACTAGGGCCTCTCGGCAACGCCGCGAG
>NZ_JBFBEZ010000034.1:0-89245 GCF_040701725.1 Streptomyces sp. NPDC093109 | reverse complement strand
CCGACCACCTGGCCTGGCTGCGCGAGCGCGGGCTCGTCGCGCGCATCGCGCGGCCCGGCATCGAGTCCGGCGAACGCCTCGGTCGGCACCGCTGGGAGATCGAACGGTCGATCGCTTGGCTCTTTGGCTACCGCCGCCTCACCGTCCGATACGAACGAAAGGGCTCGCACTTCCTCGCCCTCCTCGGCCTGGCCGCCGCCCTGACCTGCTACAAGAAGCTCGCGAAACTTGCCACGTGAGACACACTCTAAATGCACAACGGCCTCATTTGGTTCACATTCGGTCATCTATCGATCTGAATTCACTACCGAATGTTCAAGATTCGGCACCCATGCGGCCACCACCTCACAGGCCTCCGACGGGCCGGGGGAGGGTTTGTGATGTGCAAGTCGCACGGCGTGACCGGCGGTCAGTGAAGGCGTTGGGCCCGGAGCGGCAAAGGGGCCGCATCAGGGCCGACGCAGCCCATGTCCAGTTCCGTCGGCTCCTCCAGGGCCTGCTTCAGCGCTGCGACCTTTCCGTCGCTACGGCTCGCTTGGGGGCGGAAACGCGAAGGTGCCCTTGTGACCTGGGACGATGAACCTTGCTGAGAGGTTCTGTCGGTCCAGGCGGAGGGGTCCTTTCTACGTGGAGGCTGCGCGCCGTTTCGGTGGAGGCGACGAGGTATCGCTGAGGGGTTACCGTCGGGCGGTCCTCGCGGTCACGATGCTCGGACATGGCGGAGTCCCGGCGCGGTGGTCGGGTTTTCCAAGGTCCTTCGGGCCGTAGCGGGACAGGGTTCACCGGGTCAGCTGCGGGACGGGGCAGCGCGGCGAGGCGATGGAAGGCTTTGGTCATTTCGTCTCTCCAGCGCCAGGTCGCAGGCACAGGCGACGGCCGCCGCGGGGAAGGCGTGCGGCAACGTGCAGGAGCTGGTAGCGAAGCTTCCTCTTGATCCTACTTTGAGTGAGGTCGGAAGCGAGGAAGGCCGTCATGTCGGCTGGGCGCGCTCGAGCGAAGCTCCGATCCTGGCACTCCCCCGCAGGGAGTAGAGACGCATTCCGCCTCCGCTGTTGATCACTGCAGTACAGGAGGCCGCACACCCCGGAGAGCCAAGAAGGCGCAGCCACCAGGTGGCGCCACAATGCGGATCAGAACCGGTTACCGATGCTAGGGCGCGCTGGGAAGAAGCCGGGGCGGGCCCCGCTGCCGCTGAAGGCGTTCCTGAGTGCAGACGAGAACTTCACGCATGGCCAGCAATTGCAGCCATGTCTACCAGGTGCCCCGAAGAGGCCCTCGTCAGCATGCCCCAGAATTGTCTATGTTGCTGACCCTCGACTCGACCAGACACACGGACTGCCAGGTGCCCAGCTCCAGCCGCCCGCCGATCACGGGCAGTGTGGCGTGCGGGGGGACGAGGGCGGGCAGGACGTGGTCCCTGCCGTGGCCGGGGGTGCCGTGGCGGTGGAGCCAGCGGTTGTCGGCGGGCAGGAGGGTGCGCAGGGCGGCGAGCAGGTCGTCGTCGCTGCCCGCGCCCGTCTCGATGACGGCGATCCCGGCGGTGGCGTGGGGCACGAACACGTTCAGCAGGCCGTCGCGGCCTGCCGCGGTCTCCCGGAGGAAGGTCTCGCAGGCGTGGGTCAGGTCGGTCACCGCCTCGACCGTGCCGGTGGTGAGGTGCAGGACCTTGGTGGTGAACGCGTCGGGCATGGGGACATTCTCCCGCCCGGTGGGCGGGGTCGCGCGTCCGGGCGTCGAGACGGCATTGACCGGATCCGTCGGCGCTCGCTACGTTCTGCTTCATGTTGTGTTCGGCTCTGCTCACCACGCGCGGTCATATCGACCTGCTGCGGGTGGCTTCCGCCGCGTGTCGCCGCGGCTGCTGACCTTTTTTCGCAGCTTTTCCGTTCCCGGCGCTTACAGGTGCCTACGCGCGCTTACGGGCACCTTCCCGCGCTGTTTCCTCTCGTTGTTCTCACCCGCCCTGTGGCCCGGGGAGTTCATCGCGCTGCCCTGCTTCCCGAACGCGCGGCTATCGAAAGGCACTTCTCGATGAGTATCCATCTGCACTGGTTCCTGCCGACCGGGGGCGACGGACGCACTCTCGTGGACCGCCACGCCTATACCGACGGCGGTATCACGCGGTCCAGGATCACCCCGGTGAGCGGCGTACGGGCGCCCGACATCGAGTATCTGGCGCAGATCGCCAAGGCGGCCGAGCATCTCGGCTTCGAGGCGGTGCTGACTCCGACCGGTACCTGGTGCGAGGACGCCTGGCTGACGACGGTGGCGCTCGCGGCGCAGACCGAGCGGCTGAAGTTCCTGGTCGCCTTCCGGCCGGGGCTGGTCTCGCCGGTGCTGGCGGCGCAGATGGCGGCGACGTATCAGCGCATCACCCGGGGCAGGCTGCTCCTCAACGTGGTGACCGGGGGCGACTCCACCGAGCAGCGGCGGTTCGGCGACCATCTCGACCACGACCGGCGCTATGCCAGGACTGCGGAGTTCCTCTCCGTGGTCCGGGGCGTGTGGGGAGGCCGGCCGTTCGACTTCGACGGCGAGCACTACCAGGTGGAGGGCGGGCTGACCGCGCTGCCGCCCGACCCGCTGCCGGAGATCTTCTTCGGCGGATCGTCCGGGGCCGCGGGACCGGTCGCCGCCGAGCACGCCGATGTCTATCTGACCTGGGGCGAGCCGCCGGCGCAGGTGAAGGAGAAGATCGACTGGCTCCGGGCTCTCGCCGAGGAGCGCGGGCGTACGGTCCGCTTCGGCATCCGGATCCACACCATCTCGCGGGACTCCGCGCGGGACGCGTGGGCCACCGCGCGGCGCTTTCTGGACGCTCTCGACCCCGAGACGGTCGCCGCCGCGCAGCAGGCGCTCGGCAGGATCGAGTCGGTGGGCCAGCGGCGGATGCTCGCGCTGCACGGCGGCACGCGCGAGGGGCTGGAGATCGCGCCGAATCTCTGGGCGGGGGTCGGGCTGGTCCGGGGTGGCGCGGGCACCGCGCTGGTGGGGAGCCACAAGGACGTCGCCGACCGGATCGAGGAGTACCACGACCTGGGCATCGAGCACTTCGTGCTGTCCGGCTATCCGCATCTGGAGGAGGCGTACTGGTTCGGTGAGGGGGTGACGCCGGAGCTGGCGGCTCGCGGACTGCTCGCGCGGGTCCCGGCCTCTCCGCTGCTGCTCGGCGGCGGAGGCTGAGCCGGACCCGGTCCGGACCCGGTCCGGACCCGGCGGGAAGATTTCGCCGCCTCCGGGCTGTTGGTAGAACTGTGAACGATTCTGGGGCGCGGGACAGCGGCGTACGGGACGATCCGCGCGATGTTCGTGATGTCCGCGATGTCGATGTGGTGGTCGTCGGGGCCGGGCAGGCGGGGCTGTCCGCCGCGTACCATCTGCGCCGGTCCGGGCTCGTCCCCGACCGGGACTTCGTCGTACTGGACCATGCCCCGCGGCCCGGCGGCGCCTGGCAGTTCCGCTGGCCGTCGCTGACGTACGGCAAGGTCCACGGCATGCACGCGCTGCCCGGGATGGAGCTGACCACGGCGGAGTCCGACGGCGCCCGGCCGTCCGCCGAGGTGATCGGCGGCTACTTCACGGAGTACGAGCGGCGCTTCGGCCTGCGGGTGCGCCGGCCGGTGGATGTCCGTACGGTCCGCGCGGACGGAGCGGTCCACGCGGACGGAGCCGTAGGCGCGGACGGAGCCGTACGCGCGGATGCCGGGGAGCGGCTGCTGGTGGAGACGGACGGGGGGAGTTGGTCGGCGCGGGCGCTGATCAACGCCACGGGCACCTGGGACCGGCCGTTCTGGCCGCGCTATCCGGGCCAGGAGACCTTCCGGGGGCGCCAGTTGCACACCGCGGGCTATCCGGGGCCGGCCGCGTTCGCCGGGCTGCGGGTGGTCGTGGTAGGCGGCGGGGCCTCCGGCACCCAGCATCTGATGGAAATCGCGGAGGTGGCGGCGGACACCACCTGGGTGACCCGCCGGCCGCCCGTCTACCGCGAGGGCCCGTTCGACGAGGAGCTGGGGCGGGCGGCCGTCGCCCTCGTCGAGGAACGGGTGCGCGAGGGGCTGCCGCCCCGGAGCGTGGTCTCCGTCACCGGGCTTCCGCTGACCCCGGCGATCGTACGGGCGCGCGAGACCGGGGTGCTCGACCGGCTGCCGATGTTCGACCGCATCACCCCCGACGGTGTCGCCTGGGACGACGGGCGGACGGTGCCGGCCGATGTGATCCTGTGGGCGACCGGGTTCCGCCCGGCCATCGACCATCTGGCGCCGCTCGGGCTGCGGGAGCGCGGTGGCGGCATCCGGCTCGACGGGACGCGCGCCGTACGGAACGAGCGGATCCATCTCGTCGGATACGGGCCTTCGGCCTCCACGATCGGCGCCAACCGGGCCGGGCGGGCGGCCGTACGGGAGATCCGCGAGTTGCTCGCCCGCGTACCGGCTGTGGCTGTGGTCTGAAATCTCAGCCGTGGGCGGTGGCGGCAGCGATGTCGGCGGCGCGGTTGCGGTTGAACTCGGCGACGTTCTCGCGGTGTTCGGCGTATGTGTGCGTGAACCGGGTGTCGCCGGGCCGCACGGTGACGAAGTACAGCCAGTCCCCGCGCGGCGGGTTGCGTGCCGCGTTCATCGCCTCCTCCCCCGGGTTCCCGATCGGCGTGGGCGGCAGTCCTTTGCGTGCGTAGGTGTTGTAGGGGCTGTCGGTCTTCGTGTCGTGGTGGCTGGTGTCCAGGGTGGAGCGGTTCAGCGCGTAGTTGACGGTGGAGTCCATCTGGAGCGGCATGCCCAGCGCGAGCCGGTTCTGTACGACCCTGGCGACCTTGCCCATGTCGGCCGCCGTATCGGCCTCGGCCTGCACGATGCTGGCGATCGTCACCGTCCGGTAGTGCGTCGTGTCGGCCGCAGCGCCGGACGTCGAGCCGCTGTGCTGACCGGAACCGAACCGCTGGTGGGCGGTGCTGACCATATAGGCGAGCAGACCGGCCGGGGTCGTGGACGGGTCGATCGGATAGGTGGCGGGGAAGAGATAGCCCTCCGGATTGCCGCCCGCGGTCTTCGGCAGCGGGAGCTTCGCCGTCGCCAGCGCCTTGACCGTGGTGCCGGCGGGCAGCCGGAGCGCCTCGTCGACGGAGCGGTAGATCTGGCCGGCGCGGCGGCCCTCCGGGACGACCAGCGTCGTACGCCGCTCGTCGCCACTGTCGTCCGGGGTGAGCACGGGCACCAGCACGGCCGTCGCCAGAATGACGGCCGCGGTCGCGGTCAGGGAGATCCGGCCGCGGCGGGTCAGGCGGGGTCTGCTCATACGGGCACGCTAACCCGGTGTGATCAACGAACCGGGCACCTGCGTACGGCGACACGGACGGGCACACGGACAGGCGCACGCACAGTCCGGAGTCCGGAGTCCGGAGTCCCATCGAGCGGCGGAGCGCGTTCACCGCACGGCGGGCTCCGGTTCTGCCACGGGGACCCGCTCGTCCGTACCGGGCGCCTGCTCCCCCGGCGCCGGGCGGCCGTCCCTGCGGAGCAGCGCGGCATAGCGGCCGTCGCGCGCGAGCAGTTCGTCGTGGGTGCCGCCCTCCGTGATGACGCCCGCGTCGAGGACCACGATCCGGTCCGCTTCCCGGACGGTGGAGAGGCGGTGCGCGATGGTGATCGTGGTGCGGCCCTCGGAGAGCGCGTCAATGGCCTGCTGTACGGCGAGCTCGGTACGGGTGTCCAGCGCGCTGGTCGCCTCGTCGAGGATCAGCACCGGCGGGTCGCGCAGGATGGTGCGCGCGATGGCGAGACGCTGCTTCTCACCGCCGGAGAACCGGTATCCGCGCTCACCGACCAGGGTGTCGTACCCGTCGGGCAGCGAGGCGATGTGGTCGTGGATCTGGGCGGCCCTGGCGGCGGCCTCGATCTCCTCGTCGGTGGCGTCCGGCTTGGCGAAGCGGAGATTCTCCGCGACCGAGGCGTGGAAGAGATAGGTCTCCTGGGAGACCACGCCGACCGCGCGCGCGAGGGTGTCGAAGTCCAGCTCGCGCACGTCCACCCCGTCGAGGAGGACCCGGCCGGCCGTCACGTCGTACAGCCGGGGTACGAGATAGCTGAGCGTCGATTTTCCTGAGCCGGTGGGGCCGACGACGGCGAGGCTGCCGCCCGCCGGGACCGTCAGGTCGATGCCCTTGAGGGTCGGCCCGCTCTTGTCGTCGTAGCTGAAGTCGACGCCGTCGAAGCGCACTTCGCCGCGGACCGCGCCCAGCCTGACCGGCCGTTCCGGCTCGGTGATGTCGATGGGCAGGTCGAGGTATTCGAAGATGCGCTGGAAGAGGGCGAGCGAGGTCTGTATGTCCACGCCGGTCGACAGGAGACTGACGGCGGGGCGGAACAGGCCCTGCTGGAGCGAGACGAAGGCGACCAGCGTGCCGAGGGAGACCGCCGTACCACCGGCGCCCAGCACGATGCCCGCGGCCCAGTAGATGACGGCGGGCATGGCGGCCATGACGATGCCGATGACCGACATGCGCCAGCGGCCCGCCATGCTGGAGCGGATCTCCAGGTCGACCAGTCGCTCGGACTCGTCGGAGAAGGACCGGGTGAGCGAGTCCGCCCGGCCCATCGTGCGGCCGAGGAGGATGCCGCTCACCGAGAGCGATTCGGTGACGGTCGCGGCCATGGTGGCCATCTGCCGCTGGCGGGTCGTGGTGATCCTCCTGCGCTCGCGGCCGACCTTGCGGCTGATCCAGACGAACACCGGCAGCAGAAGCATCGAGACGATCGTCAGCCGCCAGTCCAGCGCGAGCATCGCGACGACCGAGGCGATCACGGCCGTGAGGTTGGAGACCAGGGAGGTCGCCGTCGAGGTCACGGTCGCCTGCATACCGCCGATGTCGTTCGCTATGCGGGACTGGACCTCCCCCGTCCGCGTCCGGGTGAAGAAGGCCAGCGGCATGCGCTGGAGCCGGCTGTAGACGCCGGTGCGCAGATCGTGCATGACGCGCTGGCCGACCGTCGTGGAGATAAAGGTCTGGAGCACGCCGAAGACGCTGCTGACGACCGCGGTGAGGATCATGCCGAGCGCGAGCAGGCTGAGCAGTCCGGTACGGCCCTGCGGGATCGCGGTGTCGAGGATCTCGCGGAGCATGAACGGTGAGGCGACCGCCACCAGCGACGAGGCCGCGACGAGCAGCCCGACGACGGCGAGACGGCCGCGATAGGGGCGGAAGAGCCCGAAGATCCGCCGCAGCTGCGCGGGCGGCTCCGGGTGTTCCGACAGCTCCGGGTGTTCCGACGGTTCTGGCTGTCCCGGGCGTTCCGGGTGCTCCGCCGCCCCGGGGCGGGGAGACGGCGTCCAGGTGAGTGACTCGGGTTTCATGGGCTCCTTCGAAAACATGCGGGTCCGTGATGAGCGGACTACGGGCTTCACAGAGCATAGCTCACTGTTACCTATGCTCACAATGAACATTGCCCTGATATTATTCCGGCATGAGCACCCCTGACGCCGACGGCATGCTCGCCGAGCAGCTCCTGCGGCTGACCCGACGGATCCACCGCATCCAGAAGCACCAGCTGGAGCCGGTCGGCATCACTCCCGCACAGGGGCGGCTGCTGCGCGCCCTCGCGCTGTACGACACCCCGCCCTCGATGGCCGATCTGGCCCGCCGCCTCGAAGTCGTCCCGCGCGCCGTGACGACCCTGGTCGACGGGCTGGAGGCCTGCGACCGGGTGCGGCGCGTCCCCGACCCGGTCAACCGCCGGGTGGTCCGGATCGAGCTGACCGCGACCGGCACGGCCACCCTGCGGGCGCTCCGCGATGCCCGCAGGTCCGCCGCCGAGACCGTCCTGGCGCCGCTGACCGCGGATCAGCGCGAGGTGCTCGGCGGGCTGCTCTCGACGCTGGTGGACGGCGGTGCGGAGTTCCGCCGCTGACCCGTACCGACGGCCGTCCCCCCTGACCATCCCTGGCCGTCCCGCCCCACCGACCCCTCCGGCTGCCCCGTCCCGTTGGCGGGAAACCGACGCGCGCCGCGGAAAACCCGTTGCCCCGCACCTTCGAACAAGGCGAACCTTGCACGGTTTGGGCCACCCACGAGTCATGGGACATCATGCAGATTCGCGACCTTCCCTACCCCGATCCGGGCATCCCCGACGCCCGGTCGGGCCCCCGCTTCCTGCTGTGGCTCGGACGCAATCAGCTCGGCGGCCAGCTCAAGGCCCTGGGCTGGGGGCTCCTGCACTTCCTGGGGGTCGGCGGGCTCCCGGTGGGCGCCGGCCTCGCCATCCAGGCGGTCATCGACCGGTCGGGTACCCGGCTCGCGGTCGCCGGCGGGCTGATCGCCCTGTTCGGCGTCGCCATCGCCGTCGGTGACACCATGCTCCACCGCGCCGCCGTCACCAACTGGATCACCGCCGCCGCCCGCGTCCAGCAGCTGCTGGCCCGCAAGGCCGCCGAGCTGGGCTCCGCGCTGACCCGGCGCGTCGCCGCCGGTGAGGTCGTCGCGGTCTCCACCGGCGACGTGGAGAAGATCGGCTGGTTCGTGGAGGCGCTCTCGCGCTTCCTGGCCTCCCTCATCGCGGTCGTGTTCATCTGCCTCGGGCTGGTCCTCTACCTGCCCGAGCTGGGCACGCTGATCGCCTGCGCCGTCCCCGTACTGGCCCTCTCCGTACTGCCGTTGCTCCCGCGCGCCACCCAACGCGCCGACATCCAGCGCGAGAAGGCCGGCAAGGCCACCGAGCTGGCCTCGGACACCGTCGCCGGGCTACGGGTGCTGCGCGGCATCGGCGGTGAGGAGCTGTTCCTCGGCCGCTACCGCCGCGCCTCCCAGGAGGTGCGCGAGGCCGCCGTGCGCAGCGCCCGCATGTGGGCGCTGATCTCGGCGGTCCAGGTGCTGCTGCCGGGCGTCCTGCTGATCTCGGTGGTCTGGTACGGCGCCCATCTGGCGCTGGACGGGCGCATCGGCGTCGGGTCGCTGGTGACGGTCTACAGCGCGGTGACGCTGCTGATGTTTCCGCTGCGCCACTTCGAGGAGATCGCGATGGCGTACTCCTTCTCCCGGCCCTCCGCGAAGCGCGCGGCCCGGGTGCTGTCGCTGGAGCGCACGGCGTTCGAGAACGAGCGCGGCGGCCTCGACGACACGCGGCCGACCGGGGAGCTGTACGACCCCGCCACCGGTCTGCGCGTCGCGGCCGGGCTGCTGACCGCGGTGGTGTGCGGCGACCCGGACGCGGCGGGGCGGCTGGCCGAACGGCTGGGCGGGCACGCCGCCGAGGAGGAGCGCAGCCCGTCCGTACTGCTGGGCGGCGTACCGCTGGACGGCCTCCCGCCGGCCACGGCGCGGACGGCGGTGCTCGTCCAGGACAAGGACCCGGTGCTGCTCTCCGGGACGCTGACGGAGCTGCTGGACGTGCCGTCCTCGGGTGTGGTCGCCGCCGACAAGGCGCTGGCCGCGGCGCAGTGCGGGGATGTGCTCGACGCGCTCGCGCAGGCGTCGGTGGACGGCAGCGGCGATCCGATGCGGTCCACGATCACCGAGCGCGGCCGGTCGCTCTCCGGCGGCCAGCGGCAGCGGCTGGCGCTGGCCCGCTCGCTGGTGACCGACCCCGAGGTGCTGGTGCTGGACGAGCCCACGTCCGCCGTGGACTCGCACACCGAGGCACGGATCGCGGAGGGCGTGAAGGCGCTGCGTACCGGCCGTACGACGGTGGTGTTCGCGTCCTCGCCGCTGTTGCTGGACCACGCGGACGCCGTGGTGTTCGTCCATGACGGCAAGGTCGCGGCGGTGGGGACGCACCGCGAGCTGCTCGTGGACGATCCCGCCTACCGGGCGGTCGTCACCCGCGAGACGGACAACGAACAGGCGGCCGAGCCCGCGACCGACACGGAGCGCGTCGACGACGCGGGACACATCGGCGACAGACAGATCATCACGCCGGCCGCGTCGTCGGCCAGGGAAGAGATCGAGGAATCCGCATGATCGGCGTAGTGCCCCCGGCCTACGACCCGGCGGCGCCGTCGTCGGCGACCACCCTGCCCGTCGGCTCCCCCGCGACCGTACGGGCGTACGTGAACGGGCTGCTGAAGCGGCACCGCGCGGCGTTCACCGTACTGATCACCGTCAACGCGGTCTCGGTGATCGCGTCGATGGTCGGCCCGTTCCTGCTCGGCGGGATAGTCGAGGACCTCTCCAACGGCGCGCGCGAGCTGCACCTGGAGCGGGTGGCGGTGGTGTTCGCGCTCGCGCTGGTCGTGCAGACGGTGTTCGTACGGCTGATGCGGCTGCGCGGCGCGATGCTCGGTGAGGAGATGCTCGCGGATCTGCGGGAGGACTTCCTCGTCAGGTCCGTCGGGCTGCCGCCCGGCGTGCTGGAGCGCGCGGGCACCGGCGATCTGCTCTCCCGGATCACCACGGACATCGACCGGCTGGCCAACGCCATGCGCGAGGCCGTGCCGCAGCTCGCGATCGGCATCGTATGGGTGGTGCTGCTGCTCGGTGCCCTGACGGTCACCGCGCCGCCGCTGGCGCTCGCCGTGCTGATCGCGCTGCCGCTGCTGCTCGCCGGCTGCCGCTGGTACTTCCGGCGGGCGCCCTCGGCGTACCGCTCGGAGGCGGCCGGCTACGCGGCGGTCGCGGCGACGCTCGCCGAGACGGTCGACGCGGGCCGGACCGTGGAGGCGCACCGTCTCGGCGGACGGCGGGTGGCGCTGTCGGAGCTGCGGGTGGGCCAGTGGACCGCGTGGGAGCGGTACACGCTGTCCCTGCGGTCGGTGCTCTTCCCCGTCATCAACCTCACCCATGTGACGATCTTCCTGGCCGTGCTGGTGATGGGCGGCTCCTTCGTCCTCCAGGGCTGGATCACCGTGGGGCAGCTGACCACGGGCGCGCTCTTCGCCCAGATGCTGGTGGACCCGGTCGGGCTGATCCTGCGCTGGTACGACGAACTCCAGGTCGCCCAGGTGTCCATCGCCCGGCTCGTCGGGGTCCGCGACATCGAGCCGGACTCCGGCGACACCGCGGTGACGCCGGACGGCCGGGACGTCAGCGCCGACGAGGTGCGCTTCGGCTACCGGGAGGGCGTCGACGTACTGCACCGGGTCACGCTGGACGTCAGTCCTGGCACCCGGCTGGCGCTGGTCGGCCCCTCGGGCGCCGGCAAGTCGACGCTTGGCCGGCTGCTGGCCGGCATCTACGCCCCCCGGAAGGGGCGGGTCACGCTGGGCGGCGCCGAGCTGTCCCGGATGCCCGCGGAGCGGGTGCGGGAGCATGTCGCGCTGGTCAACCAGGAGCACCATGTCTTCGTGGGCCCGCTCCGCGACAATCTGCTGCTGGCCCGCCCGGAGGCGGCGGACGCCGAGCTGTGGGCGGCGCTCGGCGCGGTCGACGCGGACGGCTGGGCGCGGGCGCTCGACGACGGCCTGGACACCGCGGTCGGCTCCGGCGGTACGGCCCTGACGCCGGCCCAGGCGCAGCAGATCGCGCTGGCCAGGCTGGTGCTCGCGGACCCGCACACCCTGGTTCTGGACGAGGCGACGTCCCTGCTGGACCCGCGCGCGGCCCGCCATCTGGAACGTTCGCTCGCACGGGTCCTGGACGGCCGTACGGTCGTGGCGATCGCCCACCGGCTGCACACGGCGCACGACGCGGATGTGATCGCGGTGGTCGAGGACGGCCGGATCAGTGAACTGGGCAGCCACGACGAACTGGTGGCGGCGGACGGCGCGTACGCGGCGCTGTGGCGGTCCTGGCACGGGTAGGGGCCCATCCAACCCGTACGGGTGAGTTTGGCGTACTTTCCGCACCGTTCGGAGGCGGCGGGGCGTGTTCCCCGCAGTACAAGCCTTTCGAGAGTGGGGAGTCCGACATGCGAGCACTTCGTACCGCGTGCGTGGCCGCGTCCGTCATCGCCGCCGCCGCGGCCCTGACCGGCGCCGCCACCCCGGCGTCCGGGACGGCGGCGGGAGCGGCGGCGGCCGGTGCGGCGGCCGAGCCGAAGTTCCTGGCCGCCAAGGACCTGCCGCCGCACCCGACGATGTCGTGGAAGGCGGGCAAGGTCGTCAAGGGGCTGCCCGAGGACGGCACCTTCTGCCTGGGCAGGCCGGCCGCGGGCACCTGGGCGGCCCACCGCGACTTCCACACCGAGTCGGACACCTCGGCGAGCCAGCTCACCGTCGTCGCGTCGGACGCGACGGCGGCCCGGACACTCGCCGCATCGCTGGAGAAGGCCCTCAAGAACTGCGCGCCGGAGGCGGTGCGCGACAGTCCGGGCAGCGTCGGCGGCTGGGACGACCACGGAAGGATCGCGGTCAAGGACGGCGCCCACGTGTACGCGGTCTTCACCTCCCACCCCAACTCCGAGCCCACCGTCCACGCCTTCGGTGTGGGCCGGAGCGGCAGCACGGTGACGGTGTTCCACTGGGGACAGATGGGCCATCTGGAGGACGTCCCGGTCGCGGCCTTCAAGAACACGGCAAAGAAGGCGGTCAACTCGCTCTACTGAGTGACGCGTTGAGATCCGGGGGCGGGCCGGCCGGCCGACCCGCCCACCAGAAAGGTCTAGACCAGATTGAGGGCGAACAGCGCGCCCACCCCGCCCAGCAGCATGAACACCGGCATCAGCACCTTGACCTCCACCCAGGCGCCCGCCTTGAAACGCATCGCCTTCGGCGGGCCGAGCGGGTACCAGCGCTTGCGGCCGATCGGGATGGGCCACAGGACCGGGCAGCCCGAGACCGTCAGCGCGTCGCCGATGTCGTGCACCAGCGCGCCGAGGACTATCGGCAGGCCCAGCCAGAGGTACTCCTGCCCCGGGTCGGTGAAGAGCCAGCTCGCACCGTTGCCCGGCTGGTCGAGGATGCCCGCCAGCATCCACGCACTGGTGGCGCCCAGCAGCCAGACGAGGACGTCGCTGGAGACCCGGGCGGCCTTCCAGAGCAGGCCCTCCACCGCGAGCACCATATGGACGAAGAGGATGGCGAGAACGCCCCAGCGCCCGCCGGTGTACGCCACCGCCGAGGCGCCCGCGCCGATCATGACCGCCCAGAGCCAGGTGTGGGTCAGGGTGCGGTGGCCGCCGGTCCTGCGGGAGTCGCCGGGCTTGCGGGTCGCCTTGTAGACGGCGTACGAGAGCTTGTCGACGACCTCGCAGAGCGTCTTGGACACCGGACCGAAGGCGCGGGAGATCGTCGCCGCCTTGTGGTCGAGGTCGGGGGCGAGCGCGGCGCCCGAGCAGATCAGCGCGCCGACGACCAGTACCGGCCAGGGCATGGCGTGGTCGGCGGCGGCCGCCGCAGCGCCCACCCCCAGCCAGGCCGCTGCCCCTGACAGAGAGTGTGCCGGTCCCATCATGGTCGTACCCGTCCCGTTGGAGTTGTGGTGAAGCCCACTGTCCTGATGCCCAGTTGACATCGCAGGGTATCGCCCGTGATCTTCCGCCGGGCGTCCGGTTCCCGCATCCGGACGGAAGACAGGCAAGATGGGGGTGTGACCCTTATCGATCAGCTGCCGCCGGATGCCGACCCCGATGCCCTCTTCGAGGCTTTCTCCTCCTGGGCCGAGGACAGCGGCATCACCCTCTACCCGGCTCAGGAGGAGGCGCTGATCGAGGTGGTGTCCGGGGCCAACGTGATCCTCTCGACCCCCACCGGCTCCGGAAAGAGCCTGGTCGCGGCGGGTGCGCACTTCACCGCGCTGGCTCAGGACAAGGTCACCTTCTACACCGCGCCGATCAAGGCGCTGGTCTCCGAGAAGTTCTTCGACCTGTGCAAACTCTTCGGCACGGAGAACGTCGGCATGCTGACCGGCGACGCCTCCGTCAACGCGGACGCGCCCGTCATCTGCTGTACCGCCGAGGTGCTGGCGTCCATCGCGCTGCGCGACGGAAAATACGCCGACATCGGTCAGGTCGTGATGGACGAGTTCCACTTCTACGCGGAGCCGGACCGGGGCTGGGCCTGGCAGATCCCCCTGCTGGAACTGCCGCAGGCCCAGTTCATCCTGATGTCGGCCACGCTCGGTGACGTCACACGCTTCGAGGCGGACCTGACCCGCCGCACCGGCCGGCCCACCTCCGTCGTACGGTCCACGACCCGGCCCGTACCGCTCACGTACGAGTACCGCCTCACACCGATCACCGAGACGCTGACGGAGCTGCTGGAGACGCGGCAGGCGCCGGTGTACATCGTGCACTTCACGCAGGCCGCCGCCGTGGAGCGGGCGCAGTCGCTGATGAGCATCAACATGTGTACGCGCGAGGAGAAGGACAGGATCGCCGACCTGATCGGCAACTTCCGTTTCACCACCAAGTTCGGCCGCAATCTCTCCCGTTACGTACGGCACGGCATCGGGGTGCACCACGCGGGCATGCTGCCCAAGTACCGGCGGCTGGTGGAGAAGCTCGCGCAGGCGGGGCTGCTGAAGGTGATCTGCGGTACGGACACGCTCGGCGTCGGGGTCAACGTACCCATCCGCACGGTGCTGTTCACCGCGCTCAGCAAGTACGACGGCAATCGCGTACGCACCCTGCGCGCCCGGGAGTTCCACCAGATCGCGGGCCGGGCCGGGCGGGCCGGGTTCGACACGGCGGGGCTGGTCGTCGCGCAGGCGCCGGAGCATGTGGTGGAGAACGAGAAGGCGCTCGCGAAGGCGGGCGACGATCCCAAGAAGCGCCGCAAGGTGGTGCGCAAGAAGGCTCCCGAGGGCTTCGTCGCCTGGTCGGAGACCACCTTCGACAAGCTGATCGGCTCCGACCCCGAGCCGCTGACCTCGCGTTTCCGGGTCACACACACCATGCTGCTGTCGGTGATCGCCCGGCCCGGCAACGCGTTCGAGGCGATGCGCCATCTGCTGGAGGACAACCACGAGCCGCGCAGGCAGCAGCTGCGGCACATCAGGCGGGCCATCGCGATCTACCGTTCGCTGCTGGACGGCGGGGTGGTGGAGCGGCTGGCGGTCCCGGACGCGGAGGGCCGTATCGTCCGGCTGACCGTCGATCTCCAGCAGGACTTCGCGCTGAACCAGCCGCTGTCCACCTTCGCGCTGGCCTCGTTCGAGCTGCTGGACAAGGAATCGCCGTCGTACGCGCTGGACATGGTGTCGGTGGTGGAGTCCACACTGGACGACCCGCGCCAGATCCTGGCCGCCCAGCAGAACAAGGCGCGCGGCGAGGCGGTCGGCGCGATGAAGGCGGACGGCATCGAGTACGAGGAGCGGATGGAGCGGCTCCAGGAGGTCACGTACCCGAAGCCGCTCGAAGAGCTGCTCGTGCACGCGTACAACGTCTACCGGACGAGCCACCCGTGGGTCGGCGACCACCCGGTCTCGCCGAAGTCCGTGATCCGGGACATGTACGAACGGGCCCTGTCCTTCACGGAGTTCACCTCCCACTACGAGCTGGCCCGGACCGAGGGCATTGTGCTGCGCTATCTGGCGGGCGCGTACAAGGCGCTGGAACACACCATTCCGGACGATCTCAAGTCGGAGGACCTGGAGGATCTGACGGCCTGGCTGGGCGAGATGGTCCGGCAGGTCGACTCCAGTCTGCTGGACGAGTGGGAGCAGCTGGCCAACCCCGAGATCGAGACCGCCGAGGAGGCGCGGGAGAAGGCCGACCAGGTCAGGCCGGTCACCGCCAACGCGCGGGCCTTCCGGGTGCTCGTACGCAACGCGATGTTCCGCCGGGTGGAGCTGGCCGCGCTGGACAGGTTCTACGACCTGGGCGAGCTGGACAACGAGTCCGGCTGGGACGCGGACCGGTGGGGCGAGGCCATGGACGCGTACTGGGACGAGTACGAGGACCTGGGTACGGGCCCGGACGCGCGCGGACCGAAGCTGCTGGCCATCGAGGAGGACCCGGCGCACGGTCTGTGGCGGGTCCGGCAGACCTTCGCCGATCCGAACGGCGACCATGACTGGGGCATCAGCGCGGAGGTCGATCTCGCGGCCTCCGACGCGGAGGGCCTGGCGGTCGTGCGGGTCACGGCCGTCGGTCAGCTCTGAGCACCATACGAACGGGAGCGCTACGCACATGACGAACCCCGCCGAGAGACTGGTGGATCTGCTCGATCTGGAGCGGATCGAGGTCGACATCTTCCGGGGCCGCAGCCCCGAGGAATCCCTGCAGCGGGTCTTCGGCGGGCAGGTGGCGGGCCAGGCGCTCGTCGCGGCCGGCCGTACCACCGACGGCGAGCGCCCGGTGCACTCGCTGCACGCGTACTTCCTGCGGCCCGGCCGGCCCGGTGTGCCGATCGTCTATCAGGTCGAACGGGTCAGGGACGGACGGTCGTTCACCACCCGGCGGGTGACCGCCGTGCAGCAGGGCCGCACGATCTTCAATCTGACGGCGTCCTTCCACCGGCCGGAGGAGGGCGGCTTCGAACACCAGCTGCCGCCCCGGCTGGAGTTCCCCGACCCGGAGTCGCTGCCGACGCTCTCCGACGAGGTACGGGCGCACCTGGGCGCGCTGCCCGAGCCGCTGGAGCGGATGGTGCGGCGCCAGCCGTTCGACATCCGGTACGTGGACCGGCTGCGCTGGACCCGGGAGGAGATCGAGGGCGCGGACGCCCGCAGCGCGGTGTGGATGCGCGCGGTGGGCCCACTGGGCGACGACCCGCTGGTGCACACCTGCGCGCTGACGTACGCGAGCGACATGACCCTGCTGGACGCGGTACGCATCCCGGTCGAGCCGCTCTGGGGCCCGCGCGGCTTCGACATGGCGTCGCTGGACCACGCGATGTGGTTCCACCACCCGTTCCGCGCCGACGAATGGTTTCTGTACGACCAGGAGTCGCCGATCGCGACGGGCGGCCGGGGGCTCGCCCGGGGGCGGATCTACAACCGGGAGGGGCAGTTGCTGGTGTCGGTGGTGCAGGAGGGGCTCTTCCGCAAGCTCCCGTCTCAGTAGGGCCGGGGGCCGGAGCCGGCCGAGGTGGCCGGCGTCGCGGGCGCTGCCGCCGCCGTGGGTTCCGGTGCCGTGCGGAGCCAGGTGGTGAGCGCCCACCACCAGTGCAGCGTGCTCAGCGGTCCTGACGGTGTGTCGGTCAGGGACTCCCCCGTGATCTGGTGGAGCCGGCCGAGCCGGTAGCGGACGGTGTTGGGGTGTGTGAACAGGCTGGCGGCCGTCCGGTCGAGGCGCTGTCCGTGGTCGAGGAACGTCAGTGCGGTGAGGGCGAGTTGGCGGTGGAAGCCGTCCGTGCGGTCCAGGGAGCCCAGCAGGCGGTCGCTGAGCCAGGTTCCCAACAGCGGCTGGCCGTCGAGGGCGATCTCGCCGGCGAAGTCGGTGAGATCGTGCGGTCCGCGCAGCCCGCGCCGGCCGCCGATGTCCAGGGCCCGGACGCAGAGCCGGTACGCCGGGCGGAGCCCGTCGAGAGGCGCGGCCGGGGCGATCACGGCGAGCGGGCCCGCCCCGGTCCACTCGTCCCCGGGAGCGCGTGAACACAGCCCCACCACACGCCCGTCGACCACACCGAAGACCCCGCCGGGGGCCGTGCCGGAGCCCGGCGCGGAACCCGCACCGACGACGCAGTGGTACGTACCGCCGGGGCGGATCCCGGCCGCCGTCAGCTCCTCGGCGGCCGGGGCCGCGCCGCCGACCAGCAGGCGCCGCAGCAGCCGGGCCCGGGACTCGCCCGCGGTGGGCGGCGGCGCCGCCAGCTCCACGGCGCGGTATCCGCTGATGACCTGCCGCTCGACCGCGTCCCCGTACTCCTTCAGCAGCAGCACGGCCTTGAGCAGCGGGCCGTCCGGCACCCCGGCGGACCGGCAGCGTTCGACGGTCAGCTCCGCCGCGCGGGTGAGGGCGGCCTGCACCCCGCGCAGCAGGGCGGTCATCGGCACGCCCTGTCCGGCCCGGTCGGCGCCCAGCAGCAGCGCGGCGGCGAGGTCCTGCTCCCCGACCCGTCCCACGTCGGTGAACCAGTCGCCGGCCGCGGTGACCAGCGCCGCGACATGGCGGCAGCTCTCCGCCTCGCCGAGCCGGGCCACCTCGGGCGAGTGGGTCATGGCGGCGCGGACCAGTTCGCCGCACACGTCCGCGTCGGCGGCCATGGCCCGCAGGATTCCGGCGGCCGGCTCGCGTTGCTGCGTGAGCGTCATGCGCGTCGCCCTTCTCCGTCCGAGCGCTGTCACCGGCGTACAACGGCGGGGCGGCCACGTTGGCACCCGGCCCCTACCACTGTTCGGTGTCGACCTGATGAGATGTGAGCTACCGCACAGTAACAGCGCCGCTCCCGGGACGGCACCCTCCGTACTCCCCCTCCGGAAGGCATCCGATGGAAAACCCCGAAGACCCGGCCCTGTTCAGCCGCCGCCGCGCGCTGACGGTGGCCGGCGGCGTGGCCGGCGGCGTGATCGCCGGTGCGAGCGTCCTCTCCCAGGTGACCCCCGCCTTCGCCGCCTCCGCCGCGTCGGACGCGGATGTGATCGTCGTCGGCGGCGGTCTGGCCGGACTCGTCGCGACGGCGGAGCTGGCGGACGCCGGGCGCAAGGTACTGCTGCTGGACCAGGAGCCGGAGACCAACCTGGGCGGGCAGGCGTTCTGGTCGTTCGGCGGGCTCTTTCTCGTCGACTCGGCCGAGCAGCGGCTGATGGGCATCAAGGACACCCGCGAGCTGGCCTGGCAGGACTGGCAGGGCGCGGCCGGCTTCGACCGGGGCACCGGCGAGAAGGGCGGCCAGGACTACTGGGCCTACAAGTGGGCCGAGGCATATGTGGACTTCGCGGCCGGGGAGAAGCGCTCCTGGCTCTACCAGCAGGGCGTGCGCTGGTTCCCGATCGTGGGCTGGGCCGAGCGGGGCGGCGGCCTGGCCGACGGCCACGGCAACTCCGTACCGCGCTTCCATGTCACCTGGGGCACCGGCCCGGCCGTGATGGAACCGTTCGAGAAGCGGGTCAGGGCCGCGGCGGCCCGGGGGCTGGTGACCTTCAGGTTCCGGCACCGGGTGGACGAGCTGGTACGGACCGGCGGCGCCATCACCGGGGTGCGCGGCGCGGTCCTGGAGCCGAGCAACGCCCCGCGCGGGAAGCGGAGTTCGCGTACGGTCGTGGGCGACTTCGAGCTGCGCGCGCCGGTGGTGATCGTCACGTCGGGCGGCATCGGCGCCAACCACGATCTGATCCGGCAGAACTGGCCGGCCCGGCTTGGCACACCGCCCGCGGAGATGATCACCGGGGTGCCGGAGTACGTGGACGGCCGGATGCTCGCGATCACCGAGCGCGCGGGCGGCCGTATCGTCAACCCGGACCGGATGTGGCACTACACGGAGGGGCTGCGCAACTACGCCCCGATCTGGGACAAGCACGGCATCCGGATCCTGCCGGGACCCTCGTCGCTCTGGCTGGACGCCACGGGCAAGCGGTTCGCCGCGCCCGATCTCCCCGGGTACGACACACTCTCCACACTCAAGGCGATCACCGGCACCGGGTACGACTACTCGTGGTTCGTGACGACCCAGAAGATCCTGGCGAAGGAGTTCGCGCTGTCGGGCTCCGAGCAGAACCCGGATCTCACCAACAAGGACATCCCGCTGACCCTCGCGCGCCTCTGGCAGACGCCGGAGCCGGTCGAGAAGTTCAAGAAGAACGGGGTCGACTTCGTCGTCGCCACCACCCTGTCAGAGCTGGTCGCGGGCATGAACCGGCTGACGGGCGCCGGCCTGATCGATCTGGCCGACCTCAAGCGGCAGATCGACGCCCGGGACCGGGAGACCGAGAATCCGTATACGAAGGACGCCCAGATCATGGGGATCCGCAACGCGCTCGCCTACCCGGGGGACTTCCTCAGCCGTACGGCTTCACTGCACAGGATCATGGACTCGGGCGCGGGCCCGCTGATCGCGGTACGGCTCAACATCCTCACCCGCAAGACCCTCGGCGGGCTCCAGACCGACCTCTCGGGCCGGGTGCTGGACGCGGCGGGCTCGCCGGTCCCGGGGCTGTACGCGGCCGGTGAGGTATCGGGGTTCGGCGGCGGCGGGGTGCACGGCTACCGGTCGCTGGAGGGCACCTTCCTGGGCGGCTGCCTCTTCTCCGGCCGGGCGGCGGGCCGCGCGGCGGCGGCGGCCACCGCGACCTGACACCCCGGGTGGCGGCGCCGTACGTACGCCGTACCCCGCTCAGATGCCGGGGATCGGCTCCTGGTCGGCCTCGCGCCGCCGGGTCCTGATCTCCGGCGCGGGCGGATGCAGCTTGGCGTCGCAGTGGGGTCCGAGGCCGGTACGGCGCGAAGCCGTACCGGTCAGCGGTCTGCCGCACATCCGGCACCTGACCTCGCGCCGGGCGGTGCCGTCGGGTTCGGGACCGGGCAGCCGGTCGCCGGGGTGATCTCCCACGGGTCCACAATGACAGAAGAACCGGATCCGGACCTCAGGAGATCTCGATGACTCTGTACGACATTCCGCTGAAGACCCTGGCCGGTGAACCCACTTCCCTGGGCGCGTACGAGGGCAAGGCCGTCCTGCTCGTGAACGTCGCGTCCAAGTGCGGTCTCACCCCGCAGTACGCCGGTCTGGAGCGCCTCCAGCAGAGCTACGGCGACCGGGGGTTCACCGTCCTCGGCGTCCCCTCCAACCAGTTCGCGGGGCAGGAGCCCGGCAGCGCCGAGGAGATCCAGACATTCTGCTCGGCCACGTACGGCGTGAGCTTCCCGCTGCTGGAGAAGGCGGACGTGAACGGCGAGGAGAGGCACCCGCTCTACGCGGAGCTGACGAAGAGCGCGGACGCCGAGGGCGCGGCCGGTGACGTGCAGTGGAACTTCGAGAAGTTCCTGATCTCCCCCCGGGGCGAGGTCGTCGCCCGTATCCGGCCGCGCACCGAGCCGGAGGACCCGGCGGTCGTGGCCGCGATCGAGGCGCAGCTGCCCGCGTAACCACCGCGCACCGGCCTCCCGGACC
Organism: Streptomyces sp. NPDC093109; assembly: GCF_040701725.1. Taxonomy (NCBI): domain Bacteria; kingdom Bacillati; phylum Actinomycetota; class Actinomycetes; order Kitasatosporales; family Streptomycetaceae; genus Streptomyces; species Streptomyces sp. NPDC093109. The sequence goes on along the minus strand of NZ_JBFBEZ010000034.1, from coordinate 68,395 downwards.
GGTCAGCGGATCGGCATGCCGGAGAGGGTACGGGCGATGACCAGGCGCTGGATCTCGCTCGTGCCCTCGAAGATGGTGTAGATCGCGGCGTCCCGGTGCATGCGCTCGACCGGGTACTCGCGGGTGAAACCGTTGCCGCCGAGTATCTGGACGGCCTGGGCGGTGACCTGCTTGGCGGTCTCGCTGGCGTAGAGCTTGGACATGGAGCCCTCCGCCGAGGTGAACGCCTTGCCCGAGGCGGCCATCCAGGAGGCGCGCCACACGAGCAGCCGGGAGGCGTCGATGCGGGTGCGCATGTCGGCGAGCTGGAAGGCGATGCCCTGGTTGTCGATGATCGGGCGGCCGAACTGGCTGCGGGTCTTCGCGTAGTCGAGGGCGACCTCGTACGCGGCGCGGGCCGTGCCGACGGCCATGGCGCCGACGGCCGGGCGCGAGGCCTCGAAGGTGGCCATGGCGGCGTTCTTGACGCGTTCGCCGCTGTCCGCGCCGGCCGCCGCCGACCGGGCGCGCTCGTGGGCGCGGGCGAGGCGTTCGTCCAGCTTCTGCTTTCCGCCGAGAAGGCAGTGGCCGGGCACGCGGACGCCCTCCAGGACGACCTCGGCGGTGTGCGAGGCGCGGATGCCGTGCTTCTTGAACTTCTGGCCCTGGGAGAGCCCGGGGGTGCCGGGCGGGACGATGAAGGAGGCGTGGCCCTTCGAGCCGAGCGCGGGGTCGACGACGGCGACCACGACATGGACGTTGGCGATCCCGCCGTTGGTCGCCCAGGTCTTGGTGCCGTCGAGGACCCACTCGTCCTTGGCCTCGTCGTACACCGCGCGGGTGCGCATGGCGGAGACGTCGGAGCCGGCGTCGGGCTCCGACGAGCAGAAGGCGGCGAGCTTCACGTCGTCGGGGGTGCCGTACATCTGCGGGATCCAGGTGCCGATCTGCTCCTCGGTGCCGTTGGCGAGGACGCCGACGGCCGCCAGGCCCGTACCGACGATGGACAGGGCGATGCCGGCGTCGCCCCAGAACAGCTCCTCCATGGCCACCGGGATGGAGAGCCCGGTGGGGTCGAAGTACTGCTGGGCGTAGAAGTCGAGCGAGTAGATGCCGACCTTGGCGGCCTCCTGGATGACCGGCCAGGGGGTCTCCTCACGCTCGTCCCACTCGGCGGCGGCCGGACGGATGACGTCCGCGGCGAAGCCGTGCAGCCAGTCGCGCACCTGCTTCTGGTCGTCGTTGAGATCGAGCGTGAACTCGGCCATGTTCCCTCCAGCACTGCGTCACCCAGATAATGTTACTTGCGGTAACAGCAGTCTGTTACTCACAAGTAGACGATGTCAACCAGCCACCTTTCGATCAGCATTGACGGCCGGTGTGGTGTTACGTTGCCCGGACGCGGGGCAACGCGGTCGCCGCCACGCGAGGCGGACGCACGGGCGGGGAGAGCGCACCTATGGAGAGCACACAGCAGGCCGAGCAGCAGCGGGCGGCCAGGGAGCGCCGCCGTCAGCTGCTGGAGGCCGCCGACCGGGTGGTGCTCCGGGACGGCCCGCACGCCTCCATGAACGCCATCGCCGCCGAGGCCGGTATCACCAAGCCGATCCTCTACCGGCACTTCGGCGACAAGGGCGGACTGTACCGGGCGCTCGCCAAGCGCCACACCGACGCCCTCCTGAAGGCGCTGCGGGCGGCGCTCGACGCCCCGGCCGAGCGGCGCGAGCGCGTCGAGGCCACGCTCGACACCTACCTCGCCGCGATCGAGGCCCGGCCCCAGGTGTACCGCTTCCTGATGCACCCCTCGGAGGACACCCAGCCGCCCGAACACGGCCCCGAGCAGGGCTTCGACGTGGGCCGCCACTCGGCGCCGCTGCTGCGCCGGCTGGGCGAGGAGCTGGCCCAGGTCATCGCGGAACGCGTCGACCTCGGCCCGGACAGCGAGCAGCTCGCCCGGGTCTGGGGCCATGGCATCGTCGGCATGATGCACGGCGCCGGCGACTGGTGGCTCGGCGAACGCCCCTGCCCGCGCGAGCAGTTGGTGCGCAGCCTGGCGGATCTGCTCTGGGGACGGCTGGCGGCGGTCGGCGACCGCGCGGGCGGACCCGGGTTCTGAACGGCCGCCGCCATGCCGGAGATCTCGGACGCCGACAACAGCTTCTCAGACGTACGAACCGGACGACGGGCCCGCCCAGGGCGCCCGCGCCGCGGTCCGCAGCACCTTGGCGCGCCGCCGGCCCGTCAGCCGGTCGGGGTAGACGAGGCCCGCCAGATGGTCGCTCTCGTGCTGGAGGCAGCGCGCGAAGAACCCGGTCCCCTCGACCCGTACGGGGGCACCGTCCCGGGTGACGCCCTCCACCACCGCGCGATCGGCCCGCTCGGTGCCCGCCTCGATGCCCGGCAGCGACAGACAGCCCTCCGGGCCGCGCAGCACGATGCCGTCCGTCACGGCGGGCGCCGGGTTGACGATGTGTCCGAGGTGGCGGATGTCGTCGTCGTCCGGGCAGTCGTACACGAACACCCGCAGCGGCACCCCGATCTGATTGGCCGCGAGGCCGACACCCCCGGCCGCGTACATCGTCGCGTACAGGTCCTCGATCAGCTCCGCGAGGGCGGGACCGAAGTCGGTGACGGGCTCGCAAGGGGTGTGCAGAACGGAATCTCCGAGCTTTCTGATGGCTCGTACCTGCCCGGAACTGCCGGGGATCGAACGGTTTCGCATGCCGCTCAGGGTACGGTCCACACCAACCCTCGCCTTGTGCCCGGTGCCGCGGTTCGGGCCCCTGGCCGGATCTCGATAGGCTGACCCACGGACCGACGCAAGGAGGATCAAGGCGATGTCAGGCAACACGGACCCGCTGTCCCCGCGGGCCAAGCTGGCCGTGACGGCGGGCAAGGCCGCGGCGGCGGTGTCGCGCGCCGCTGGGCGCGGCAGCGGATCGGTGATCGGCGGGAAGGTGGCACTCCGGCTCGACCCCGATCTACTGGGGCGGCTGGCGCAGCATCTCGACGTCATCCTCGTGTCGGCGACCAACGGGAAAACCACCACCACGCGGCTGATCGCGGAGGCCCTGGGCGCCGCGGGACCCGTGGTGTCGAACGCGCTCGGCGCCAATATGCCGGCCGGGATCACCTCGGCCCTGGCGGGCGGCACCGACGCCAAGTACGGCGTGATCGAGGTCGACGAGAAGTATCTCGCCGGGGTGGCGCGCGACACGACGCCCAAGGCGATCGCGCTGCTCAACCTCTCGCGCGACCAGCTCGACCGCGCCGCCGAGACCCGGATGCTCGCGGAGAAGTGGCGCGAGGGGCTGGCGGGCACGAAGGCGGTCGTCATCGCGAACGCGGACGACCCGCTGATCGTCTGGGCCGCCTCCTCCTCACCCAACGTGGTGTGGGTCGCGGCCGGCCAGGAGTGGAAGGACGACGCCTGGTCCTGCCCGTCCTGCGGTGGTGTGATGCAGCGTCCCGGCGACGACTGGTTCTGCGGTGAGTGCGGCTTCCGCCGGCCGCCGCCGAGCTGGGCGCTCCACGGTGACCATGTGCTCGACCCGCACGGTTCGGCCTGGCCGATCCACCTCCAGCTGCCGGGCCGCGCCAACAAGGCGAACGCGGCGACGTCCGCCGCCGTCGTGGCGACGTTCGGGGTGCCCCCGCAGGTGGCGCTGGAGCGGATGTACCGGGTACAGGCGGTGGCCGGCCGGTACGACGTGGTGTCGTTCCTCGGCCGCGATCTGCGGCTGCTGCTCGCGAAGAACCCCGCGGGCTGGCTGGAGACGTTCTCGCTCATCGATCCGCCGCCGACCCCGGTGATCCTCGCGGTCAACGCCCGGGGCGCGGACGGTACGGACACCTCGTGGCTGTGGGACGTCGACTACACCCGGCTGGCGGGCCACCCGATCTTCGTGATCGGCGACCGCAAGCTGGACCTCGCCGTCCGCCTCGAAGTGGCCGGTCTGGACTTCCGGGTCTGCGAGACGGCCGACGAGGCCGTGCAGCTGGCGCCGCCCGGACGGATCGAGGCGATCGCCAACTACACGTCGTTCCAGGATCTGCGCAAGCGAGTGGGCAACTGAGACCGTGCCGGAGAACTGGACCCCTCGGACCTCTGGAGGACGAGCGAGAATGAGTGACAACAGCCTGCGGCTGGTGTGGATCTACCCCGACCTGCTGAGCACGTACGGCGACCAGGGAAACGCCCTGGTCGTGGAGCGCCGCGCCCGGCAGCGCGGTCTGGGTGTCACCCGGGTGGACGTACGGAGCGACCAGCCGGTGCCGACGTCCGGCGACATCTATCTGATCGGCGGCGGGGAGGACCGGCCGCAGCGGCTCGCGGCGGAGCGGCTGCGCAGGGACGGCGGGCTCAGCCGGGCCGTCTCCAACGGCGCCATCGTGTTCTCGGTCTGCGCCGGTTACCAGATCCTGGGCCACGAGTTCATCAACGACCTCGGTGAGCGTGAGGCCGGTCTCGGGCTGCTCGACGTGGTCTCGACCCGTGGCGAGGGCGCGCGGTGTGTCGGTGACGTACTGGCCGACATCGACCCGCAGTTGAACCTGCCGCAGCTCACCGGGTTCGAGAACCACCAGGGCATCACGCATCTGGGCCCGACGGCCCGCGCGTTCGCCCGGACGCGGCTCGGCCGGGGCAACGGCACGGGCGACGGCACGGAGGGCGCGTACAACGGCACCGTCTTCGGTACGTACATGCACGGTCCCGTGATGGCGCGCAACCCGCAGATCGCGGACCTGCTGCTGAAGCTGGCGCTGGACGTCAACGCGCTGCCGCCGACCGACGACCGGTGGTACGAGGCGCTGCGCGCCGAGCGCATCTCCGCGGCGACCCAGCCGGCCTGACGGACACGCGCCGGCGCGGGCCCGGCGTACGCACGACCGTGCACGTCAGAGCGGGGGTGCGACCGTCGGAGCGGGCTGTGCGACGGGTGTCCAGCAGTCGGACGCCGGGTTCGGCCGGAGCGCCGCCCGCCGGTAGGGTGGCGGCGATCTGGCCGGACGACGGTGTCCGGCCGTCGGCCCACGTTGCAAAGGTAATCCGGGCTATGCGAATTGGTGTGCTCACCTCAGGCGGCGACTGTCCCGGCCTCAACGCCGTGATCAGGTCCGTCGTGCACCGGGCCGTCGTCGACCACGGCGACGAGGTGATCGGCTTCCACGACGGCTGGAAGGGCCTCCTGGAGTGCGACTACCGCAAGCTGGACCTGGACGCCGTCGCCGGCATCCTGGCCCGCGGCGGCACCATTCTGGGCTCGTCCCGGGTGCAGCCCGCGCATCTGCGCGACGGTGTGGAGCGGGCCCGGGGCCATGTCGCGGACCTGGGGCTCGACGCGATCATCCCGATCGGCGGTGAGGGCACCCTCAAGGCCGCCCATCTGCTCTCCGAGGCCGGGCTGCCCATCGTCGGCGTCCCGAAGACCATCGACAACGACATCGCCTCGACGGATGTCACCTTCGGCTTCGACACGGCCGTCGGGGTCGCCACCGACGCGCTGGACCGGCTGAAGACCACCGCCGAGTCCCACCAGCGGGTGCTGATCGTCGAGGTCATGGGCCGGCACACCGGCTGGATCGCGCTGCACTCCGGCATGGCGGCCGGCGCCCACGCGATCGTCGTGCCCGAGCGGCCCTTCGACATGGACGAGCTGACCGAGCTGGTCGGCCGGCGCTTCTCGGCGGGCAAGCGGTTCGCGATCGTGGTGGTCGCCGAGGGCGCGAAGCCGCGCGAGGGCTCGATGGAGTTCGACGTGGGCGGCACGGACGTGTACGGCCACGAGCGCTTCGCGGGCGTGGCGCGGCAGCTCTCCATCGAGCTGGAGGAGCGGCTCGGCAAGGAGGCCAGGCCGGTGATACTGGGCCATGTCCAGCGCGGTGGCACCCCCACGGCGTACGACCGGGTCCTGGCCACCCGCTTCGGCTGGCACGCGGTCGAGGCCGCCCACCGCGGCGAGTTCGGCATGCTGACGGCGCTGCGCGGCACGGACATCGTGATGGTGCCGCTGGGCTCGGCCGTGGAGACGCTCAAGACGGTGCCGGCGGAGCGGTACGCCGAGGCGGAGTGCGTGCTCTGATCCGCCGGTGATCCCTCCGTACGGCACGATCCGCCCCCGGTCGCGAGCGCGGCCGGGGGCGGTTCTAGTCTGGTGCGGCAAGGTGTGGACAACCGGCGCGAATCGGGCCGGGCCGTCCCGCCGACGTCCCACACAGGCGCATCGGGAGTACACGGATGGATCACGGCGGGCACGGCGGCGGCATGACCATGGATCTGCCGCCGTTCACGCTGGGGCGGGGGCTCGCGTACTCTCCCGACCTCTTCTTCCTCGTCGGCTGCGTACTGGCGCTCGCGCTGTACGGCTGGGGTGTGGTGCGGCTGCGCCGGCGCGGGGACGCGTGGCCGGTGGGGCGGACCGTCGCCTTCGTCCTCGGGGTGCTGACCGTGGCGCTGGTGATGTGCACCGGGCTGAACGACTACGGCATGGTCATGTTCAGCGTGCACATGGTCCAGCACATGGTGATCAGCATGGTCTCCCCGATCCTGATGCTGCTCGGCGCGCCGGTGACGCTGGCGCTGCGGGCGCTGCCGGTGGCGGGCCGGGACGCGGGCGGGCGCGCCCGCAAGGGGCCGCGTGAGCTGCTGCTGGCGCTGCTGCACAGCCGGTACCTGCGGATCATCACGCACCCCGCCTTCACGATCCCGCTCTTCATCGCGAGCCTGTACGGGCTGTACTTCACCCCGCTCTTCGACTTCCTGATGGGGTCGAAGGCCGGGCACATCGCGATGATGGTGCACTTCCTGGCGGTCGGTCTGGTCTTCTTCTGGCCGATCATGGGCGTGGACCCGGGGCCGCACCGGCCCGGCTATGTGATGCGGATGCTGGAGCTCTTCGCGGGGATGCCGTTCCACGCCTTCTTCGGCATCGCGCTGATGATGGCGAGCGAGCCGATGGTCGCCACGTACCGCGATCCGTCGGCCTCGCTGGGGATCGACGCGCTGACCGACCAGAACGCGGCGGGCGGGATCGCCTGGGCGTTCAGCGAGATCCCGTCGGTGCTGGTCCTGGTCGCGCTCGTCTTCCAGTGGTACCGCTCGGAGCAGCGGCAGGCGAAGCGTTCGGACCGGGCGGCGGACCGGGACGGTGACAAGGAGCTGGCGGAGTACAACGCCTATCTGGCCTCGCTCCAGGCCCGGGGGCGGTAGCGCGAACCGTGCGTCCCGGGCGACGATGGGGGTCACGGCCCCGGCCCGGAGGAGGACGCGTATGTCCGGATCCACGAAGACGATGGGCGTGATGACCGTCGCGGCGCTGGTCGCGGTGACGGGTTACACCGCGGCGCTCGGGAGCAACGGCTGGCTCTGGTTCGGCTGGGTGGTCCTGTGCCTGGTCACGATCGGCATGGTGGCGGCGCGGGGACACTGAGGCGTTTCGGGCCCGCACCGGACGCGGACGGTGCGGGCCCGTACGCCCGTGGACCGGCCGCACGGAACAGCGGGGCGGTGGGTTCCGTACGGCCGGGGATCGTGGGTTACCGCGCGCCTGCCCCCGCCGCCACGGCGGCGGTGCGGAGTCCGAGGGCCCGGCGGCCCGCGTAGCGCGCCCGGTCGCCCAGCTCCTCCTCGATCCGGATGAGCTGGTTGTACTTGGCGGTGCGGTCGGAGCGGGAGAGCGAGCCGGTCTTGATCTGGCCGCAGCCGGTCGCGACGGCGAGGTCCGCGATGGTCGTGTCCTCGGTCTCCCCCGAACGGTGGGACATGACCACGGTGTATCCGGCGCGGTGGGCGGTGGATACGGTGGCCAGGGTCTCGGTGAGGGTGCCGATCTGGTTGACCTTCACCAGGACCGAGTTGGCGATGCCGTCGCGGATGCCGTCGCGCAGCAGCGCCTCGTTGGTGCAGAAGACATCGTCCCCGGTGAGCTGGCAGCGGTCGCCGAGCCGGGCCATGAGCAGCCGCCAGCCGTCGAAGTCGTCCTCGGCCATGGGGTCTTCGACGGAGACGACGGGGTGGCGGGCGACCAGCCCGGCGAGGTGTTCCACGTGCTCTTCCGGGGTACGGCGCACGCCCTCGCCGGTGTAGTCGTACACGCCGTCGCGGTAGAACTCGGAGCTGGCGGGGTCCATGACGAGGGTGATGTCGACGCCCGGCTCGTAGCCGGTGCGCTCGATCGCGGCGACGACGAACTCCAGCGCCTCGTCGGCGGTGCGCAGTTCGGGCGCGAAGCCGCCCTCGTCGCCGACGCCCGTGCTGTGGCCGGCGGAGCGCAGGTCGCGGCGGAGGGTGTGGAAGACCTCGGAGCCCATCCGGACGGCTTCGGCGAAGCTGGCCGCGCCGACCGGAGCGATCATGAACTCCTGGAAGTCCAGCGGATTGTCGGCGTGCGCGCCGCCGTTGATGATGTTCATCATCGGGACGGGCAGCAACGACGCGTCGACACCGCCGACGTACCGGTACAGCGGCAGCCGGTGGGCGGCGGACGCGGCCTTGGCGGCGGCGAGCGAGACGCCGAGCAGCGCGTTCGCGCCGAGGCGGGCCTTGCCGGCGGTGCCGTCGAGGTCGATCAGGGCGGTGTCGAGGCCGCCCTGGTCCTCGGCCTCCCTGCCCCGTACGGCGGCGGCGATCTCGCCGTTGACGGCGGCGACGGCGCGGCGGACGCCCTTGCCGTGGAAGCGCGCCGGGTCGGCGTCGCGCAGTTCCACCGCCTCGCGCGCCCCCGTGGAGGCGCCCGAGGGGACGGCGGCGCGGCCGAACGAGCCGTCCTCCAGAGTGATGTCGACCTCGACGGTCGGGTTGCCCCGGCTGTCGATGATCTCGCGTCCAGTGATGCCGGTGATCGCGGTCATGGTTCTCCCCGAGCGTGTGACGGAGTTGCTTTGTTCATTTACGGAACATACCCCAGGTATTAAGCTCGGTCCATGCGCGGAGATGATGACGAGCCGATCTTCGTCCGCTCTCGATGGGGGACGAATCGCTATGTGTACAACACGAGAAGTCCGGTGGCCCGCTGGCTCATCTTCGGCACCGTCGTGCTCGCGTTCGGGATGATCTGGCACCTGTTCGCCTCGTCGAAGTGGAGCGAGGGCGAGTTGCGCGCGGGCGTCCACAAGGCGGCCGAGGCGCTGGAGGCGAAGCCGCAGCAGGTGGGGTTCGTCAACACCTACGCGTCGCTGATCCGGGAGGCGATCCGCGACAGCGGCGAGGCGCCCTCCTCGGGCGGCGGCTTCGAGGTCGAGCCCGTACGGGGCATACGGGACGGGAGCGGGACGGCCGGGGCGGCCTCCGGGACCTCGGACTTCGAGGTCACGTCCGAGGACGTGTCGAGCGTCTACTGCCTGCGCGTCTCGCCGCCGGAACCCGACAAGGTCGAGGACCACGGGGCCATCACGCTCTCCGTGACCGTGGAGGAGAACCGCTGCGAGTAGGGCGTACGGGGGCGGGAGCCGCCGGAATCGGCGGACTCGCCGGACTCAGCGGACGCGGGTCTCCGGGCCCACCGCGGCGAAGCGGAACTCCACCGTGACCGGAAGGGCGTCCAGGTCGAGCGCCCGGCGCAGCCGGGGCAGGCCCTCCGCGTCGAGCCGCGCGCGGACGGCGCCCGTGTCACCGCCCTCCTCGACAGCGACGACCAGGACGAGCAGCGGATTCCAGCGTGTGCCGGTGAGGGTGGCCCGCGCGGAGCGGACGCCGTCGTACGAGGCGACCTCGCCCGCGAAGGGCTCGGTGGCGGTGCGCGCGGCGAGTTCCGTACGGCCCCGGTCGGGGTCCCGTTCCAGGCGCCAGGTACGGGACTTGGGGCGGCGGGCGAACTGGGCTGCCAGCCAGCGCAGGGCGAGCAGGCCGACGAGGGTCGCGGTGGCGGCCGTCGCGTACAGCACCCAGGTGGGCGGGGTGCCGGTGCCGGGGACGAGGGGGGCGTGCGGTTCGAGGACGGTGAGCCGGCCGGTATGGGTGGCGCAGACGAAGCCGCCGGCCGCGAGGAGGAGGAGACCGGACAGGGCCAGCAGCGCGCGGTTGAGCCGGGCCGGTCGGTTGAGGCCGGTCATGAGGTGCTCCTGGTGGTGCGGAGTGTGACCTTGACGGCGGGCCGGTCGGCCGGGCCGATCCGGTCGAGGCGCTGTTCGAGGGCGGTACGGACGGCGTCGGCGAGCCCTTCGGTGTTCGTACGGTCGGTCCTGACCCGGGCGGCGATCCTGCGGCGGCGCAGCGTCACCCTGACCCGGCTCACCCCGTCGACCCCGGCGGCGGCGGTCCGCAGCGTCCCGCGCAGACCGCGTCGGGACGCGCCCGCGTCCAGGACGTCCGGGGCGTCCGGGTCGCCGGCCAGCGGCAGGACGGCCGGCCGTCCCGGCAGCACCGCCGCCCCCACCATCAGCAGCCCGGCCAGGGCCGTGACCGCGCCCGCGACGGCCGGCGCCGGATCGGTCCAGCGGGTGGCGTGGAGGGCGTCGGCGACCGCGTGGTAACTGATCCACTCGGGCCGGCCGGCGATCATCTGGACGGCGACGACGGCGACCACCGTGCAGCCTGCGAGCAGCGCCAGCGCGGTCAGCGCGGCGGGCAGGGCGCGGCGCGGGCGGCGCTTCACCGGACCCTCCCGGCGTCGGCGATGTCGCTGTGCAGCGCGGTGACGGTGATGTCCACGCGGGACACGGTCAGCCCGGTGAACTCGCCGACCCGGTCGATGAGATGGGCCCGCGCGGCCTCGGTCGTACCGGCCACGGAGGCCGGATAGAGCACCGAGAGCCGGACGTCGAGCGAGGCGACCTCACCCTTGACGCGGGCGGTGACGGTGGCGGCACGGCCGGGCTTCCCTCCGCCGGACGCGCTGGCCGCGCCGGTCCCGCCGGTCCCTTCGACCTCGGTGACCGCGTGGGCCGCGAGCCGTTCGACGGCGTGCGCGGCGATGGTGGTCACGCCCCGCTCCCCCGCGTGCGGGAGCGTCATGGTGGTGGCCATCGCGATCAGCCCCTGTCCCGGCCGACGAGCTGGGCGAGGTCGATCCGGCCGTCGAGGTGGAGCCCGACGAGCAGTCCGAGGAAGCCGAGGACGAGAACGGTGAGGAAGGCGCCGAACCCGCCGAACGCCGCGGCGAGTCCGAGGACCAGACCGGTCAGCAGGCCGGTGTGGGTACTGCTCATGGGGTGGTCTCCTGGGTGAGGTGGTCGATCGTGGCCGGTCGGTCGATCGGTCGGTCCGGTGACGGGACGGGGCGCCGGTCGCGTACGGGCCGTACTCAGCGCACGCGGCCGGAGTCGGTCTTGTCGTCACCCTCGTCGTCACCCGGGATGTGTACGTCGCTGACGTTGATGTTGACCTCGACGACCTCCAGGCCGGTCATCTGCTCGACCGCGTCGATCACATTGCGGCGGACGGCGCGGGCCAGGTCGGCGATCGAGACGCCGTACTCGACGAGGATCTGGAGGTCGACGGCCGCCTGCCGCTCGCCGACCTCGACCGAGACGCCCTGCCCCACGCTCGCGGAGGCGCCGGGGATGCGCTCGCGGAGCGCGCCGAAGGCCCGGACGGCGCCGCCGCCCAGCGCGTACACGCCGGTCACCTCGCGGGCGGCGAGGCCGGCGATCTTCTGGACGACGGTGTCCGCGATCGTGGTCGTGCCCTTCTCGGTGACCAGTGGACTGCCGGTGGGGGCGGTGCCGTTGGCGCCGTTGCTGTCGTTGGTGTGCGCGGGGGCCTTGCTGTCCGCGGTGACGGTGTTCGCCATGGTGTGCTCCTCTGGTCCGGTGTGCGGTGCGGGGAGTTCGCGTTCCCCGCTCACTCCCACACCGGATGGACCCGGCGCCCGACGGATCATCACGGACGAATCCCTGTGACCTGAGTCACATGCCGATCGGGGGCCCCGCACACTCCGCTCTCCGCGAACGGGAAGTTCCCATGTCCCCGCCGCTGAGAGCGGATTCGCCGACGGCGGAAGGCCCTGGGCCCGGGAGCACCGCGCGCCTAGCGTCGCCCGTATGGACAGAGGCAGGGCAGTGGTCATCGGAGCGACGGGACAGATCGGGCGGGTCGCGGTGTCGGCTCTCGCAGAGGACGGCTGGGAGGTGTGCGCGGCGTCGCTCGGCGGCGGCCGGGACGAGCGGTGGCCGCAGGAGGTACGGAGCGTACGGCTGGACCGGGACGACGACGCGGCGCTGGCCGCGGTGGTGGGCGACGGGGCCGAACTGCTGGTGGATCTGGTGGCGTTCGGCCGTCAGCACGCGCACCAGCTCGTGGGGCTCGGTGACCGGATCGGCTCGGCGGTCGTCATCTCCACCGGCGCGGTGTACGAGGACGACGAGGGGCGCAGCCTTGAGACGAACGGCGAGCCGGGCGGCTCACCGCGCTATCCGGTGCCGATCCCCGAGACCCAGCGGACGGTGGCCCCCGGCGACGCGACCTACGCGCGCGGAAAGGCCCTGCTGGAGCGGGAGTTGCTGGCGGCGGCCGACGTCCTGCCGGTCACACTGCTGCGGGCGGGCGCGGTCCACGGGCCGTACTGCCGCACGCCCCGCGAACTGTACTTCGTCCAGCGGGCGCTGGACGGCCGCCGGCGGCGGGTGCTGGCCTACGGCGGCCGGAGCCGCTTCCACCCGGTGCATGTCTCCAACGTGGCCGAGCTGATCAGGCTGGCGGCGCGGAAGCCGGGGGCGCGGGTGCTCAACGCGGGGGATCCGCAGGCGCCGACGGTCGCGGAGATCGGCGCGGCGATCGATGCCGTACTGGGCGTGGAGACCGAAACCGTACGGGTGGAGGGGCCGCCTCCGGACGGGGTGGTGGGGGCGCATCCGTGGGGCATGGAACATCCCGCGGTCCAGGACATGACGGCCGCCGAGCGGGAGTTGGGGTACCGGCCGGTCACCGGCTACGTCGAGTCGCTGCCGGCGACCGTCGAGTGGCTCGTCGCGGAGCTGCGCGGGCGTGACTGGCAGGACGTCTTCCCCAAGATGGTCCGGAGTTACGGCGCGGACCGGCTGTTCGCGTACGAGGCCGAGGACGCCTGGCTGGCGGCGTACGACCGGGGCGAGGTCTGACGTACGTGAACGACGGGGGCGGCCGGTCACCTCGGCCGGCCGCCCCCGTCACCGTGTTACGGCTTGGGCGTGGCGTGCGGGGCGCACGTCACATCGGCGCTGTCGAGCGCGCCCGTCAGCAGGTATGCCTTGACGCGGTCGTTGACGCACGGGTTGAGCAGGTTGGTGATGCCGTGCGAGCCGGCGTCCTTCTCGGTGATGAGGCGGGAGCCCTTGAAGCGCTTGTGCAGTTCGACGGCGCCCGCGTACGGCGTGGCGGCGTCACGGGTGGACGCGGTGATCAGCACGGGCGGCAGGCCCTTGCCGGTCCTGACCTCCACCGGGGTCTGCTGCTTGACGCCCCAGGTGGCGCAGGGGAGGTTCATCCAGGTGTTGGACCAGGTCAGGAACGGGTGGTCCTGGTGGATCCGGGTGCTGTCCCGGTCCCAGGTCTTCCAGTCGGTGGGCCACTTGGCGTCGGTGCACTCGACTGCGGTGTAGACGGCGTTGCCGTTCTCCGACTTGATGTTGCCGGCGATGTCGGTGAGGTCCGGCGAACCGGCGTCGATCAGCGGCTGGGTGTCACCCGCGAGGTACTTGCTCCAGAGGGTGGCGGTGGAGATCCACGCGGAGTCGTAGTACGGGGCGCTCTGGAACACACCGAGCAGCTCGTTGGGCCCGACGATCCCGCCGAGCGGCGCCTTCTTGGCGGCGGCGCGCAGGGCGTCCCACTGCTGGGCGACCTTGGCGGCGGTGTCACCGATGTGGAACGTCGCGTCGTTCGCGGCGACCCACTTCATCCAGTCCTGGAACCGGGTCTCGAAGGCGATGTCCTGGTCCATGTTGGACTGGTACCAGATCTTCTCCCGCGACGGGTTGACCACGCTGTCGACGACCATGCGCCGTACGTGCGTCGGGAAGAGCGTGCCGTAGACCGCGCCGAGGTACGTGCCGTACGAGACGCCCACGTAGTTGAGCTTGCGGTCGCCGAGCGCGGCCCGGATGACATCGAGGTCGCGGGCGGTGTTCGGCGTCGTCATGTGCGGCAGCATCTCGCCGCTGCGCTCCTTGCAGCCGGCCGCGTACTCGGCCGCCAGCTTGCGCTGGGCGCGCTTGTCGGCCTCGCTGTCCGGGACCGGGTCGGCCTTGGGCGCCTTGACGAACTCCTGCGGGTCGACACAGGAGATGGGCGCGGAGCGGTTGACACCACGCGGGTCGAAGCCCACGAAGTCGTACGCCTTGGCCGCGTCCGCCCAGATCGCGTTCTTGGTGACGACCCGGCGCGGGAAGGCGAGGCCCGAGCCGCCGGGGCCGCCCGGGTTGTAGACCAGCGAGCCCTGGCGCTCGGCCGGGGTGCCGGTGGAGCCGATCCGGTCCACGGCGATCTTGATCTGCTTGCCGTGGGGCTTCGTGTAGTCGAGCGGGACCTTCACCCAGCCGCACTGGATGGGCTTCTCCAGACCCCAGTCGGCCGGGCAGTCCTGCCAGTCGATGCCCTGCTTCGCGGCCCGGCCCGCGGCGAGCGCCACGCCGGCGGCCGCGGCGGCCGTGGTGCGGGCCTCCGTGGCACGGGCGGCGGCGTCACGGGACGCGGTGGTACGAGCGGCGGCTCCGCCGTCGGCGTTCGCGGCCGGGGCCGCCATCGCGCCGGCGATGAGTGTGCCCGCTATCAGAGTGCCGGCGGCGCCGAGCGCTGTGGAGCGTCTCACGTCGTTCCTCCCCCAAGTTCGGTGCGCCGCTTCTGGCGGCGCGGTCCGATGATCGCTTGTTTAATGATCCGTTGTTGATGATCGGTTTCGGTCGGTCCTGGGATCCTCGCGCCTGTGAGGCGGCTGAGAACAGACCGGGCGAACCATTCTTTACCCAACCCATAACCGCCAGAGTGCGGTACCGCTCAGCGGTACGCGTCCGCTCCTTCGGGCCGTGGGTGGTGTCACCGACCGTGCCGCAGGTCCTCCCGTGCCCCGTCCAGTATGTGCCGCAGCCGTAGCGCGTTCGACGCGACCGCCGTGACCAGGACGGCGGGTCCGGCGAGCGGCGTGAGTACGGCGGTGTCGCCCAGCATCCGGGGCTCCACCGGCTTCTCCTCGAACTCGGGCGCCACGCAGAGCAGTTGACCTACGGCCCGGTGTCCGCCGAGGACCGCCCCGCCGTCCCAGCCGCCGGGCGCGCCGGGGCCGTGGGCGACTTCCTGGTCGAGCAGCGGGCGTCCCGCGCGGTGGACGGTGAGCCGGCTGAAGAGGGTGCCGGGACCCTCGCCGTGCCGGCCGAGGATCTGCTCCTCGCGCAGCACCAGCCGCGCGGTGGCGGCGAGTTCGACGCGGGTGCGCATGCGCAGGTCGCTGCCGTACGCCGAGATCAGCTGCTCCGGCAGCCAGTTCAGCTCGGCGTCCTCGCCGACGGTGAGCCGTATGGCGTAGTGCGCCGGGCCGTCGGCGCCGTCGCGGCGTCCGGGCAGGGCGACGGTCGCGGCGGCGGAGTCCACGGTGAGGCGGGCGCCGTCCCGTACCTCCGCCTCGATGGCGAGCCGGTCCCCGCCGAGGGGCGCGCTCATCGCGCCGACCACGGTGACCCGGCTGCCGGGGCCCTCGGCGCGGGTACGGCGTACCGCCAGCGGGCCCTCGCCGGCCAGCACCGGGAGCCCGGCGCGGGTGGCGACGATCCGGGCGGTCGCGCGGACGCTCACGCCGTCCAGTCGGCGAGCCGGGCGAGCACCCAGCCGGTGACCGGCGCCACGCCGTCCTCGGCCTTCAAGGACGTGAAGGCGACGGGCAGTTCACCACGCTGCTCCTTGGCGTCGCGGGCCATCCGGCCGAGGTCGGAGCCGACGTACGGCGCGAGGTCGGTCTTGTTGATCACGAGGAGGTCCGCGGTGGTGACGCCGGGGCCGCCCTTGCGCGGGATGTCGTCGCCGCCCGCGACGTCGATGACGAAGATCTGCGCGTCCACGAGCCCCCTGGAGAAGGTGGCGGTGAGGTTGTCGCCGCCGGACTCCACGAGGATCAGGTCGAGCGGTCCTACGGCGTCCTCCAGGTCCTCGACTGCTTCGAGGTTGGCGGAGATGTCGTCGCGGATGGCGGTGTGCGGGCAGGCCCCCGTCTCCACGGCCTGGATGCGCTCCGGTGGCAGGACGGCGTGCCGGAGCAGGAATTCGGCGTCCTCGCGGGTGTAGATGTCGTTGGTGACGACGGCGAGCGAGAGCCGGTCGCGCAGGGCGCGGCAGAGCGCGGCGACGGTCGCGGTCTTGCCGGAGCCGACGGGGCCGCCGAGCCCGATGCGCAGGGCGCGCCGCCGGCCGTCGGGGCGTACGGCGTCGGCGCTGACGGCGGCCGGGCCTTCGTGGCTGTGGTCGAGATGCATGGTGCGGCTCCTGGGCTGCTGGGCTCCGGTGGGGGCGGGGTACGCGGCGGGCGCGGGTCACGGGTTGGGGGTTACGAGGCGAAGAGCCGGACCGGCCAGGCCGCGTGCGCCTCCGCGGCGATGTCGAGCAGGGGCGCGGAGGCGGCGGGCAGCGCGTCGGTTCCCTCGTGCGCGGCCCGGGCCGCCGCCTCGGTGGCGCGGGCGGCGGCCTCGTCCAGTTCGGGGGCGAGCCGGGCGAGTACGGCGGTGGCCTCGAAGGGGTCGAGGCTGAGCAGCCGTACGGTGGCGGTGGCCGGGCCGCTGACCGTCTCGTACAGCGCGCAGTACGCCGCGTCCCGGGGTGTGAGGCCGGCGGAGCGGGCGGTGAGGCCGAGGACCACCGGCTGGTGCGCGCCGCGCGGCCGGGCTGCGGCGAGCGCGGCCAGCTCGGCGCTCGGCCAGGTGGCCCGGGCGGCGCGCATCAGCTGCCGGCCAAGCTTGCGCGCGGTGGCGCGGAGGGCGGGCGAGGGGGTACGGGCGTCGGCCGCCTCGTCGAGGACGAGCGGGTCGAGACCGCCGGCCGCCGCGGCGGCGAGCGCCGCCGCGGTGAGGCCGGTGGTGTGCAGCCGGCCCCGGCAGAAGGCCGCCAGGCCGGCGGCGTCCCGGATCCGGCCCGCCTTGACGGCGGGTTCGGCACCGCCCGAGTGGGCGTGGCCGCCGGCCGGGAAGCGCCCGTCGGCGAGGACGAGGAGGGCGGCGAGGCCGGCGCCACCGCCTGCCCCGGCCGCCCGCCCCTCTTCCTGACGGTTCATCAGAAGAGGAAGTAACGCTGGGCCAGCGGGAGTTCGGCGGCGGGCGCGGGCTCGACCGGTTCGCCGTCGATCGTCACCGTGAAGGTGTCGGCGTCGACCTCGACGCGGGGCAGCGCGTCGTTCTCCCGCATGTCCGCCTTGCCGAGCCGCCGGGTGTTGCGGATCGGTACGAACTGCTTGGCGAGGCCCAGGCGTTCGGGCAGCGCATCCTCGATCGCCGCCTCGGCGACGAAGTTGAGGGACCCGGCAGCGGCGGCCCGGCCGAGCGCGCCGAACATCGGCCGTGGCATGACGGGTTGGGGGGTGGGGATGGACGCGTTGGCGTCACCCATCTGCGCGTAGGCGATCTGGCCGCCCTTGATGACGAGCAGCGGCTTGACGCCGAAGAAGGCCGGGTCCCAGAGCACCAGATCGGCGAGTTTGCCGTGCTCCACGGAGCCGATCTCCCCGTCGAGCCCTTGGGCGACGGCCGGGTTGATGGTGTATTTGGCGATGTAGCGGCGGGCCCGGTGGTTGTCCGCGCGGCCGTCGCCCGGCAGGGCGCCCCGGCGCTTCTTCATCACGTGCGCGGTCTGCCAGGTCCGCATGATGACCTCGCCGACCCGCCCCATGGCCTGGGCGTCCGAGGAGATGATCGAGATGGCGCCGAGGTCGTGCAGGATGTCCTCGGCGGCGATGGTGGAGGGCCGGATCCGGGATTCGGCGAAGGCGAGGTCCTCGGGCACGGACGGGTTGAGGTGGTGGCAGACCATCAGCATGTCGAGGTGTTCCTCGATGGTGTTGACGGTGTGCGGCCGGGTCGGGTTGGTGGAGCTGGGCAGGACGTTCGGCTCGGAGACGACCGTGATGATGTCCGGCGCGTGGCCGCCGCCCGCGCCCTCGGTGTGGTACGCGTGCAGGGTGCGCCCGGCGACGGCGGCGAGGGTGTCGCCGACGAAACCGGCCTCGTTCAGTGTGTCGGTGTGGATGGCGAGCTGGGCGCCGGTCTCCTCGCAGACGCGCAGACAGGCGTCGATGACGGCGGGGGTGGCGCCCCAGTCCTCATGGATCTTGAACCCGAGCGCGCCGTGGCGCAGTTGGGCGTGCATCGCGTCGCGCGACATCGTGTTGCCCTTGCCGAGCAGCCCGATATTGACGGGGAAGGTCTCCAGCGCCTCGAACATCCGGGCGAGGTGCCAGGAGCCCGGGGTGATGGTGGTGGCCTTCGTGCCCTCCGCCGGTCCGGTGCCCCCGCCGACGAGGGTGGTGACGCCGGACGACAGGGCCTGGTCGACGATGGTCGGCGAGATGAAGTGGACATGCGCGTCGACGGCGCCGGCGGTGAGGATCCGTCCGTTGCCCGCGATGATCTCGGTCTCGGGGCCGATGACCAGCTCGGGGTGGACGCCGTCCATGGTGTCGGGGTTGCCGGCCTTGCCGATGCCGGTGATCCGGCCGTCCCTGATCCCGACGTCGGCCTTGACGATGCCCCAGTGGTCGATGATCACAGCGCCGGTGATCACGGTGTCGGGCGCGCCCTCGGCCCTGGTCGTACGGGACTGCCCCATCGACTCGCGGATCACCTTGCCGCCGCCGAACACGGCCTCGTCCCCGGCGAGTCCGGGGCCGCCGGAGCGGTCCTCCTCGATCTCGACGAGCAGGGCGGTGTCGGCGAGCCGGATCCGGTCGCCGGTGGTGGGGCCGAAGAGATCGGCGTACCGCGCGCGGGACAGTGCGACCGGGGCGGACGTGGAACGTTCGGTCGGTTCAGTCATCGAGGGAACCTCCGGTCTCTCCGCGCAGCCCCGGCACGACACGCGCGCCGGCCAGGGGTACGAGGACGACGGCGACGGGGATGCCGGGCTCGAACCGTACGGACGTACCGGCCGCGATGTGCAGCCGCTTGCCGCGGGCGGCGGCACGGTCGAACTCCAGACCGGGGTTGGTCTCGGCGAAGTGGTAGTGCGAGCCGACCTGGACGGGCCGGTCGGCGGTGTTGAGCACGGTCAGCGAGGTGACCTCGCGGCCCTCGTTGAGGACGACCGGCTCCTCGGCGTACAGGATCTCTCCGGGAATCATCGGCGCCGCTCCCCCGTCAGACGATCGGATCGTGGACGGTGACGAGCTTGGTGCCGTCCGGGAAGGTGGCCTCCACCTGCACATCGTGGATCATCTCGGGGATCCCCTCCATGACATCGTCACGGCCGAGCACCTCGCGCCCCGACACCATGAGTTCGGCGACCGTACGGCCGTCCCTCGCGCCTTCGAGCAGATGCGCGGTGATCAGGGCGACGGCCTCGGGGTGGTTGAGCCGCAGCCCACGCGCCCGGCGCCGGGCGGCCACGTCAGCGGCCACATGGATGAGCAGACGTTCCTGCTCGTGCGGGGTCAGTTGCACGCTTCCACCTCATCGTCCTCCGGATCGGCTCCGGCCCGGCGACGATCCGGGCGCGGCGCGAGCCTAACCCCATTCAACAGATTGTTGAACAACGTTGGCGTCACACGCGTCGCACGTTAGGACGGAAGTTTTTCCTGCACGTTAACTGTCCGCGCGTCGGCACCCATCGACATGAGGCCGCGCACCCCGTTCTGGAGTACCTCGATGGGCACTTCACCGAAGAGCGCGTACTGGACGGCGAAGCCCTGAGCCGTGGCGATCATGGTCCGGGCGATGTCGTCCGGCGGGAGGTCCGCGCGCATCAGCCCGGCCTCCTGGTACGCCTCGACCAGTTCGATCCAGACGCCCCGCATCTTCGCGAACCCGGCATACAGCAGCGCGGCCAGCCCCTCGTCGCGCAGCGTCTCCGCCCAGACCTGGACGATCAGCCGCGACCAGCCGGGCAGCCCCGGCCCCGCCGCCATGGACGGCCCCTGGAACACCTCGGCAGCCACCCGGCCGAGCACCACGTCCGGGGCCTCCAGGGGGCGCCGCCGCGCCGCCTCCTCGAACGCGCCCCCAATCGAACCGAGCACCTCGGCGACGATGGCCGCGATCAGCTCCTCCTTGCCCGAGAAGTACCGGTAGACCGCACCGGCGGAGAGGCCCACCTCACGCAGTACGTCCTGCATGGAGGTGGCGTGGAAGCCGTTCGCGGCAAAGCTGCGGGCGGCGCCCTCGAGGATCTGCCGACGTCGGGCGTCGAGGTGTTCCTGGGATACACGGGCCATGTCGCCCAACCTAAAACGAGCATTCCTTCTTGACAAGCGACAGAGCCTTGGCCGACAGTGGGCCTGAAAATAAAACGAACGATCCTTCGCTTTAAATTACTTCTCCCCCGGAGGCCCCCATGCCCGCCACAGCGCCGCGCCGCATGATCGCGGTGATGATCCTCATCCCCCTCGTCTCGGCCCTGGCGCTCTGGGCCTTCGCCTGGCCGGCCGCCAGAATCGCCCCGCGCGACCTCCCGGTAGGGATCGCCGGTTCCGCGTCCGCCACGGGCCCGCTGGAGCAGCGGTTCGAAACCGCGTACCCGGGCGCCTTCGACCTCCACCACTACGGCGACGAGGCGGCCGCCCGCAGCGCCATCAAGGACCGGGTCGTATACGGCGCGGTGGTGATCACCCCGGCGGGCACCCGGCTGCTGACCGCGTCGGCGGCGAGCCCGGTGGTGGCCCAGCTGCTCACCCAGGCGGTGGCCGACCCGGCGGCCGGTGGCGTCCCGGTGGCGGTGACCGATGTCGTACCGACGCCGGCGGGCGATCCCCGGGGCAGCGCGCTCGGCGCGAGCATCCTGCCGCTGGCACTGGCCGGAGTCATGTCCGGCGTGGTGGTGACCGTACTGGGGCTGCGCGGGGTGCGGGCCGTCGTGCCGCTCATCGGCGCGGCGGCGGCGGCCGGGATCGTCGCCACCGCGCTGGCCCACAGCTGGCTGGGGGTGCTCGCCGGTGACCGGTGGGCCGAGGCCGGAGCGATTGGGCTGACCGTACTGGCCATCGGAGCGGGGATCGCCGGGATGGCGACGCTGATCGGGAAGGCCGGGCTGGGCCTGGGCGCGCTGTTGATGGTGCTGCTCGGCAACTCGTTCTCGGGGGTGACGAGCGCGCCGCAACTGCTTCCGGCGCCCGTCGGAGCGATCGGCCAGTGGCTGCCGCCGGGCGCGGGGGGCTCGCTGCTGCGATCGGTCGCCTACTTCGGGGGCAGCGCGGCCGGAACTCCGGTACTGACGCTCACCCTGTGGGCGGGGCTCGGGCTGGTGGCGGTGCTCGCCGGTGGCCGGATCCGGCCATCCGCTGCCGCCACACCCGCACCGACGGCGGCAAGGACGGACGTACCCGAACCGGTGGCGGCCGTCGGCTGACCCGCCACCCCCGCAGTCCGGCCGCGCGTCCCCGCTGTAGCGGACGGGGACGCGCGGTCTTTTCGTGTACGTCCCTACACGTCGGGCGCATGCTCGGCCGCGATGCCGAAGCGCCGGCGCTCCCCGGCGACGGACGGGGGCGGCGTCGAGCCGATCACCGAGACCGAGCTGATCACCTGCTCCCCCTCGGGCGCCGCGTCCGGCCCGGCCTCCAGCCGCTCCAGGTCGGCGGCGGAGACCAGCGCGACGAGCGGTTTGCCGTGCCGGGTCACGACGACGCGCTCGCCGCCGTAGACGACGCGATTGATCAGATCCGCCAGCTCTGCCCGGGCTTGCGTCACCGGAATCTCGTAGGCCATGCCCTCAGCCTATTCGGCGCCGTTTCCGCGCCGGGGGAAAAGGGGTCGGGCCAGGGGT
The DNA here is from genome assembly GCF_040701725.1 of Streptomyces sp. NPDC093109. Lineage (NCBI taxonomy): Bacteria > Bacillati > Actinomycetota > Actinomycetes > Kitasatosporales > Streptomycetaceae > Streptomyces > Streptomyces sp. NPDC093109. The sequence goes on along the minus strand of NZ_JBFBEZ010000034.1, from coordinate 46,557 downwards.
GGACTCGCGGGGCCGGGTGGCCGAGAACAGACCCTCGCACCGCTTCCTTCCTCGCTCCGTCACCGGCCTCGCGCTATAACGTTCTGTACGTCCTGTACATTTTCACCGGACGGCCGCGCACAAGGAGAGGTCTGCCATGAACCGCCCTTCCGCCCGTTACGTCCTGCCCGAGTTCACCGAGCGGACCACCAACGGGAGCCGGACCCTCGATCCGTACTCCAAGCTCTTCGAGGACCGGATCATCTTCCTCGGCACCCCCGTCGACGAGACCGCGGCCAACGATGTGATCGCCCAGTTCGTCCATCTCGAATACGACGCGCCCGACCGCGACATCCGCGTCTACATCAACTCGCCCGGCGGTTCGGTCAGCGCCCTGTCCGCGATCTACGACACGATGCAGCTCGTCAGCTGCGACGTGGAGACGACCTGTCTCGGCCAGGCCGTCTCGACCGCCGCCGTCCTGCTCGCCGCCGGCACGCCGGGCAAGCGGATGGCGCTGCCGGGGGCCCGGTTCGTCCTCCAGCAGCCGGCCGTCGAGGAGACGGTCATGGGCCAGCCGTCCGATCTGGCGATCCACGCCGAGGAGTTGCTGCGGCAGCGGGAGCTGCTCGCGTCGATGCTCGTCCGGCACACCGGACAGAGCCCGGAGACGATCGCCGCGAGCATCGACCGCGACACGGTCTTCGACGCTCCTGCGGCGAAAGCGTTCGGACTGATCGATCACGTGATCGAGAGCCGGAAGACCTCGGCACTCCGGAGCCGATGAACGGGCCAACGTGCCCCCGGTCGCAACGGATGTGAGGGGGCGTGAGGCGTTCCCGTACGGACGCGTCCGTACGGGAACGCCTCACCCGTTCAGGGGACGAACCCGCTGGACACGGCCGGGGAGTCGAGTTGCGCAGGGCGCCCGGAGGCGTATGACGCGGCCTCATTTCCCCGCAGGTGCCGACCTCATCGGCGCCCCCGGCTCCGATACGAAAAACCCCTTTGCCACCCCTTCGGGTCAGCCGTGAGGAAGTTCACATATCGTCGTTTCAGCTCGGAAATCCGCTCCTCCTTGGGTCAAGATCCCTGGGACGACAAGCCCCCGCCACCCCCGGCGGGGCGATCCGGGCGGACGCCGAGTCCTGCCGCCGTTCCGGGTGTCTGAGTCGACAGGAGTGGATCGGCAGGAGTGGAGGACCCAAGCAGTACGGGACGACGCACGTCGTGGTCGTCCCTTGGGGTGAAGCCGTGGGAACTGTCTCGACAGGGCTCCGCGGCCGGGCAACTTCGCCAGCCCGAACCCGACAGGTCATCCTTCACAGGCGGCTGACGAAGGGTTGCGCATGACTGCGCAGACATATGTCCCGTCCTTGCTTTCCCGGACCGGTGCCGTTTCGGTCCTCACGCTCGCCGCGGTCGGCGGCTCGGTGCTCGCACCGGGCGCCGCGCCGGAGGCCCAGGCGGCCACCCACGCCGTCAAGGCGCTGAAGGTCGCCGCGTCGAAGAAGGGCGCACCGTACAAGTACGGAGCCACCGGACCGTCCCGGTTCGACTGCTCCGGGCTGACGGTCTACTCGTTCAAGAAGGTCGGCAAGAAGCTCCCGCGCACCGCGCAGCAGCAGTACAACAAAACGTCCCACATCTCGTCCGCCAAGCGGCGCAAGGGCGATCTCGTGTTCTTCCACTCGGGGAACAGCGTCTACCACGTGGGCATCTACGCGGGTTCCGGCAAGATCTGGCACTCGCCGAAGACCGGAGCGGTGGTACGGCTGGAGAAGATCTGGTCCAAGAGCGTCTGGTACGGCCGCGTGGGGTGAGTGAACGGGTGAGCAGAGCGAGCAGTTGAGCCGAGGGGCGGGGCCGGCCAGGGCCCGGCCGGTCCCGTCCCTCAGTTCCTGCCGCTCCGGTCGGCCGGGACCGTCCAGGGCAGCGCGATCCAGACCGTCTTGCCGCCGTCCGGCGTCGGGGTGATGGAGAGCCGCCCGCCGCACTCGGCGGTCAGCGAGCGGATGATGACCATCCCCCGGCCGTTGTCCTGCTGCACGGCCGCCGGCAGCCGTTGCGGCCAGCGCGGATGGCTGTCGGTGACGCCGACGCGCAGCCGCTCCTCGCGCTCCAGCCGGACCTCCACGGTGAACGTGGGCGACTGGCCGAAGGTGTGCTGCACGGCGTTGGTGGCCAGTTCCGAGACGATCAGCCGGACCGTGTCGGCGGTCTCCGCCTCTCCGGGCAGTCCCCACCCGGTCAGCAGGTCCGCCACATATCTTCGCGCCGTGGGTACCGACGCGGGATCGCTCGGCAGGGTGATGGATGATTCCTGATGGTCTGCCATGACGACGCCGTCCCTTTCCCACCGGACCGCACTCCGGCACAGAACGGATGACTGCGCGGACGGCCTCGGACTGTGCTTCGCGCCAGACTGCCACCGATCGCACCGCGCCACGGGCCGATCCGCGGAGATCTGCATATATCTGTCGCTCAAAGCGGTGAACTCTGCAACGGGAGACCGTATTCGGGCGCGGAAAAGATACCTTCTCCGCCGTCGCACACCGGTGCGCGGAAAACGGACGGCGAGAGGATTCGGCCATGCGGCATATTCCACTGGTACGGCGGCGCAGGCTCGGCGAGGAATTGCGGAGGCTGCGCCGGGAGGCGGGGCTGACGAGCGGTGAGACCGCGCGGCTGCTCGGCTGGCACCAGTCGAAGGTGAGCCGGATCGAGACCGGCGTCAGCGGGGTCAAGGGCGAGGATCTGACCGTACTGCTCGACGCTCTCGGGCTGCGCGATCCGCATCTGCGGTCGCTGCTGAGCGCCCTGGCCGGGCGGGCCGGCGAAGGACCCGGCTGGTGGGAGGCGTACGGCGGCGCGATCCCGCAGGTGTACCGGGACTTCATCAGCCTGGAGTCGCAGGCGAGCACCGCGCACACGCTGGAGACCTCGGTGGTGCCGGGGCTGCTCCAGACGCCCGGCTACGCCCGCGCCATGACCCGGGCGGCGCTGGACGGGCTGCCGGCGGCGACCGTGGACGCCCTGGTCGAGGTGCGGCTCGCCCGGCAGGCGGTGCTGCGGGCCACGACACCGCTGCGGCTGCACGCCGTGCTCGACGAGGCCGTGCTGCGGCGGGAGGTGGGCGGGCCCGAGGTGATGAGAGAGCAGTTACAGCGGCTGGCGGAGCTGGCCCGGCTTCCCCATGTGTGCCTCCAGGTGCTGCCGTTCGCTGTCGGCGGCTATGTCGGACTCGCCGGGCCTTTCGTTATTTTCACTTTTCCGAACATTGCTGATCTGGATTTGGTCGTTCTCGACCATTTGACGAATAGCCTCTATCTGGAGCGGAAAGAAGACCTGGAGGCATACCGCACCGCGTTCCGGACCATGCGCGGGCATGCCCTCTCCACCGCGGATTCACTCGATCTCATCGCCCGAATCGGTGCCGGAATCGGCGCCGGACCGTAGGGAGGCAGGACACATCATGAACCGCTCCGCATGGCAGCGCAGCAGCTACAGCACAGGGGCCAACAACTGTGTGGAGTACGCCCGCACCGGGCCCGGGCGGCTGGCCGTGCGCGACTCCAAGGAGGTGCGCCGCCCGTCGCTGCCCTTCTCCTCGGGGGCGTGGACGGCCTTCCTGTCGGCCCTGCGCGAGCGCGAGCGCGCTCACTGACCCCGGTCGGGGGCCGCCGCCACGACCGTACGCACCGCCGCGCCGATCTGCCGCTCCGTCAGGTCGGCGCGCGCGGTCAGCCTGATCCGGGACACGCCGTCCGGCACCGAGGGCGGCCGGAAACACCCCACGGCGAGCCCCGCCGTACGGCAGTCGGCGGCCCAGCGCACGGCCGCCTCCGGTGACGGCGCCCGTACGGAGACGACGGCGGCGTCCGGCCGTACGGCGGTCAGCCCCGCGCCGGTCAGCCGCCGGTGCAGCTCGCCCGCGACCTCGCGCGCCCGGTCAGCCCTGGCGGGTTCCCGGCGCAGCAGCCGCAGCGCGGCCAGCGCGCCGCCCACGGCCGCCGGCGCGAGCCCGGTGTCGAAGATGAACGTCCTGGCGGCGTTGACCAGATGGTCGATGACCCGGGCCGGGCCGAGGATCGCGCCGCCCTGGCTGCCCAGGGACTTGGAGAGCGTGAGCGTGACCACCACGCCGGGCGCGCCCGCCAGGCCCGCCGCGGCCGGGGTGCCCCGGCCGCCCGCGCCGAGTACCCCCAGGCCGTGCGCGTCGTCGGCGAGCAGCGCCGCGCCGTGCGTACGGCAGACGGCGGCCAGCTCCGCCAGCGGCGCCGCGTCACCGTCCACCGAGAACACCGCGTCGCTGACCACCAGCGCCCGCCGCCCCGGGTGCTCGCCGAGCGTCTTGGCGACGGCGTCGGGCGACGCGTGCGGTACGACGACGGTCTCGGCGCGGGAGAGCCGGCAGCCGTCGACGATCGAGGCGTGGTTGCCCGCGTCGGACAGGAGCAGCCCGTCGCGGGCGGTGAGCGCGGTGAGCGCGGCCAGATTGGCCGCGTACCCGGAGGACAGGACGAGCGCCGACTCGAAGCCGCAGAATTCGGCCAGCTCGCGCTCCAGTTCGGCGTGGAGGGTGGTGCTGCCCGTGACCAGCCGGGAGCCGGTGGCGCCCGCGCCCCAGCGGTGGGCGGCGTCCGCCGCCGCGCCGGTCACCTCGGGGTGGCGGGCGAGGCCCAGATAGTCGTTGCTCGCCAGGTCCAGCAGGTCCTGCTCCGCCGGGCGCGGCCGGAGCGTACGGACCAGTCCCGCCTGTGCGCGGCGGCGCGCCTCGTCGTCGGTCCAGTCGAACGGATCCTGCTGGTTCACGGTGCGGGCCTCCGGTGGATGTACGGCGGCCTTTTGTAGGCAGCGCACAGACTTTACGACCTGGTGCACGATAGAGGGCGGATCAGCGAGCGGCGTCATGCGGCTTCGGATCCAAGGCGGAGGAGGGAGGCGACGCGGAGCGTCGTTGACCGACGACAACGCCGGAGACGGAGTCGCAGGGCGTCGGGAGCCCGCTCGCTGTCGTGCACCAGGTCGTCACCATGGGCTGCCCCGGACAGGATGTGGTGATGCACACACCTCGATCAGGCGGTGTTGTCGGGATCCTCCTTGGCCCGAGGGTCCCCGGTGGGCAAGGATCTGCACCATGGACCTTCTGAACACACTGGTGGAGAAGGGTCTGCGCCGCGAGCTGCCGACCCGCGAAGAAGCGCTCGCCGTGCTGGCGACCTCCGACGACGACCTGCTCGACGTGGTGGCCGCGGCCGGGAAGGTACGGCGGCAGTGGTTCGGGCGGCGGGTGAAGCTCAACTACCTGATCAATCTCAAGTCCGGGCTCTGCCCCGAGGACTGCTCGTACTGCTCGCAGCGGCTCGGTTCCAAGGCCGAGATCCTCAAGTACACCTGGCTGAAGCCCGACGAGGCGACGAAGGTCGCGGCGGCCGGGGTGGCGGGCGGGGCGAAGCGGGTGTGTCTGGTCGCGAGCGGCCGGGGTCCGACGGACCGGGACATCGACCGGGTCTCGCGGACGATCGAGGCGATCAAGGAGCAGAACGAGGAGGTCGAGGTCTGCGCCTGCCTCGGGCTGCTCTCCGGCGGCCAGGCGGAGCGGCTGCGGGCGGCCGGCGCCGACGCGTACAACCACAACCTGAACACGTCCGAGGGGACGTACGGCGACATCACGACGACCCACACCTACGCGGACCGCGTCGATACCGTACGGCTGGCCAGGGAGGGCGGGCTGTCCCCGTGCTCCGGTCTGATCGCCGGCATGGGCGAGAGCGACGAGGATCTGGTCGATGTGCTCTTCGCCCTGCGGGAGCTCGACCCGGACTCGGTTCCGGTCAACTTCCTGATCCCGATGGAGGGCACGCCGCTCGCCGCCGAGTGGAACCTGACCCCACAGCGCTGCCTGCGGATCCTGGCGATGGCGCGGTTCGTCTGCCCGGACGTGGAGGTCAGGCTCGCGGGCGGGCGCGAGGTGCATCTGCGCTCGCTCCAGCCGCTCGCGCTGCATCTGGTCAACTCGATCTTCCTGGGCGACTATCTGACCAGTGAGGGCCAGGCGGGCCAGGCGGATCTGGACATGATCGCGGACGCCGGTTTCGAGGTGGAGGGCGCGGGTACGCCGACGCTTCCCGAGCACCGCGCGGACGGTTGTGGGTCCGTGTGCGGCGGCGGAGCGGAGTCCGCGTCCGAGTCCGGGTCCGGGTCCGGCTCCGGGTCTGCGTCCGAGTCCGGGTCCGTACCGGCCGAGAGCGCCGCTGCCGGCGTCACCGCCGCCGACGTGCTCGCTTCCCGTCCCGGTCTGGTGTCCGTCCGCCGCCGTGGCGCGGGCACCGATCTGGCGCCCAATGCCTGAGCCGGCCCTCGGCCCCGGCGCGCTGCTGGACCTCGACCGGGCGCATGTGTGGCACCCGTACGGTCCGATGCCGGGGCGCGCCGACCCGCTGATCGTGGAGTCCGCGTCCGGGGTACGGCTGCGGCTGGCCGAACCCGCCCACGGGCAGGACGAGCTGATCGACGGCATGGCGTCCTGGTGGTCGGCGATCCACGGCTACCGCCACCCGGTGCTCGACGAGGCGGCACGCGACCAGCTCGGCCGGATGAGCCATGTGATGTTCGGCGGGCTCACCCACGAGCCCGCCGTACGGCTCGCCGCCCGGCTCGTCGAGATCACCCCGGAACCGCTGCGCCATGTCTTTCTCGCCGACTCGGGCTCCGTGTCGGTCGAGGTCGCGGTGAAGATGTGCCTCCAGTACTGGCGCTCGCTCGGCAGGCCGGCCAAGCAGCGCCTGCTAACCTGGCGCGGCGGCTACCACGGCGACACCTGGCAGCCGATGTCGGTGTGCGATCCCGAGGGCGGGATGCACGGTCTGTGGGCGGGGGTGCTGCCGCGCCAGATCTTCGCGGACGCGCCGCCCGCCGCGTACGACGAGACGTACGCGGACGGGCTGCGCGCGCTGATCGCCCGGCACGCGGACGAGCTGGCGGCCGTGATCGTGGAGCCGGTGGTGCAGGGCGCGGGCGGGATGCGGTTCCACTCCCCCGCGTATCTGCGGGTGCTGCGCGAGGCGTGCGACGCGCACGGCGTGCTGCTGATCTTCGACGAGATCGCCACCGGCTTCGGCCGGACCGGCACGCTGTTCGCCGCCGGGCAGGCCGGTGTCTCTCCCGATGTGATGTGTGTGGGCAAGGCGCTGACCGGCGGATATCTCACCATGGCGGCGACGCTGTGCACGTCGGAGGTGGCCGAGGGCATCTCGCGCGGCGAGGTGCCGGTGCTGGCGCACGGGCCGACGTTCATGGGCAATCCGCTGGCGGCGGCGGTCGCGCTCGCCTCGATCGACCTGCTGCTCGGCCAGGACTGGGCGGCGGAGGTGAAGCGGATCGGTACGGGGCTCGCGGACGGGCTCGCCGAGGCGGCGGAGCTGCCCGGCGTACGGGAGGTACGGGTGCGGGGCGCCATCGGGGTCGTCCAGCTGGACCACGACGTGGACATGGGCGCGGCGAGCCGGGCGGCGGTGCGCGAGGGCGTGTGGCTGCGGCCGTTCCGCGATCTCGTCTACACGATGCCGCCGTATGTGACGGGTGACGCGGACGTCGCCAGGATCTGCCGCGCGGTCGTCGCGGCGGCGCGGGAGGGCTGACATGCCGGTGATCATCGTCTCCGGGACCGGTACGGAGATCGGCAAGACCGTCGTCACGGCGGCCGTCGCGGCGGCGGCGCTGGCCCGGGGCCGTACCGTCGCCGTACTGAAACCGGCCCAGACCGGGCTGGGCCCGGGCGAGCCGGGCGACGTGGCGGAGGCCGCGCGGCTGGCGGGCGCGGTGACCGCCGTCGAGCTGGCCAGGTACCCGGACCCGCTGGCGCCCGCGACGGCGGCCCGGCGGGCCGGCGCCGCGCCCGTACGCCCGCACGAGGTCGCCGAGGCGGCGGAGAAGCTGGCGGCCGAGCACGATCTGGTGCTGGTGGAGGGGGCGGGCGGGCTGCTCGTACGGTTCGACGAGCGCGGCGCCACGCTCGCGGACGCGGCCGTGCTGCTGCGGGCGCCCGTCCTCGTGGTGGCCCCCGCCGGGCTCGGCACGCTCAACGCGACCGCGCTGACGGCGGAGGCGCTGCGGGCGCGGTCGCTGACGCCGCTCGGTGTGGTGATCGGCAGCTGGCCGGCCGCCCCCGGCCTGGCGGAGCGCTGCAACCTGGCGGACCTGCCGGAGGCGGCGGGCGCGCCCCTGCTGGGCGCCGTACCGGCGGGCGCGGGCGCGCTGCCCCCCGGCGAGTTCCGCGAGCACGCCGGCGCCTGGCTGGCCCCGGAGCTCTTCGGCACCTGGCCAGGCCCGAAGGGCAACGACGGACCACGCTGACCCGCGCGGTGCGCGGGTACGGCCGTGCCGGTGGCGGATACGCCCGGCACCCGGCGGAAGCCTGACGCCGACCCGGCGAACGGCAGCCCCGCGGGTACGCCCGAGCCTCGGGGGTACCGGGCGTACCCGCGCCCGGCCGCGGCAGCCCCAGGGCACGGCCCGGGCTCCGGCTCGCGCGGGTCAGCGCGGCAGTCGTTCCTGCCGGGCCCTGCCGGCGACCGAGTGCCGGGGTACGGCACGGGTCCAGCCCACGGGCGAACCGCCGGAGTCCGGCCCGGCCCGGGCCGGTCGGCGGGCGTTGGCGGCGGCACGCCGTGCCGAGCGCGGCGGGCAGTGGGGCGCCGGTGTCACCGGTGCGCTCGGTGATCCGCGTCGGACGGCCCGGTGCCCCGCGGCAGTGGGCCCGCGTGGACGCACGCGCAGGGGCGGGGCGGCTCCCGTAGGGAAGCCGCCCCGCCCCTGGCCCAGCCGCACGCCAAGTGCTACGCGCCGCTCGCGTCCAGCATTTCCTCGCGTTCGACGATCTTCACGCGCTCGCGTCCCTGCTCCGCGCCGCGTGCCTGCTCCGCCTCGTCGAGCCGGTGCCAGCCCTCCCACGTGGTGAAGCGGACGTTGCGCTCGCCGAGGAACGCGTCCACGGCCGCCGGGTCGGGCGACGCGGGGGTCTGGAGGCGGCCGTTCGCGTGGTCGTCCAGCAGGCTGGCGACCGTCTCGTTGGCGTCGCCCTTGGTGTGGCCGATGAGGCCCACGGGGCCGCGCCGGATCCAGCCGGTGACGTACGTCGACTTCAGGTGCTCGCCGGTCTCCTCGATGACCCGGCCGGCCTGGTCGGGAACCGTGCCCGACTCGACGTCCCAGGGCAGCTTGGGCAGCTTGTCGGAGAGGTAGCCCACGGCGCGGTAGACCGCGGTGAGGTCCCAGTCCTTGAAGGTGCCGGTGCCCTTGACGTTGCCGGTGCCGTCGAGCGCGGTGCGCTCGGTGCGCAGGCCGGTGACGGCGCCGTCCTCGCCGAGGATCTCGGTCGGCGACTCGAAGAAGTGCAGGAAGAGCTTGTGCGGCCGGTCGCCGGCATCGCGGATGGCCCAGTTCTCCAGGGTCTTGGCGACCATGTCGGCCTGCTTGTTGCCGCGCCGGGTGGCGATCGAGCCGTCGTCGTAGTCGATGTCCTCGGGGTCGACGATGACCTCGATGTTCGGGGAGTGGTCCAGCTCCCGCAGCTCCATCGGGCTGAACTTCGCCTGCGCCGGGCCGCGGCGGCCGAAGACGTGGACCTCCAGGGCCTTGTTGGCCTTGAGGCCCTCGTACACGTTCGGCGGGATCTCGGTCGGCAGCAGCTCGTCCGCGGTCTTGGCGAGCACGCGCGCCACGTCGAGCGCGACGTTGCCGACGCCGAGGACGGCGACCTTCTCCGCGTGCAGCGGCCAGGTCCGCTCGACGTCGGGGTGGCCGTCGTACCAGGAGACGAAGTCGGCCGCGCCGTACGAGCCGTCGAGTTCGGTGCCGGGTATGTCGAGCGCGCGGTCGGCCGTCGCCCCCGTGGAGAAGATCACCGCGTCGTAGAAGGCGCGCAGATCGTCCAGGTTGATGTCACCCGGGTAGTCGACGTTGCCGAAGAGCCGGATCTGGGGCTTGTCGAGCACCTGGTGCAGGGCCTTGACGATGCCCTTGATCCGGGGGTGGTCCGGGGCCACGCCGTAACGGATCAGGCCGAACGGCGCCGGCATCCGCTCGAAGAGGTCGATGGAGACACCGGGCTCGGCGGCCACTGCGGACTTCAGCAGCGCGTCGGCGGCGTAGATCCCGGCGGGGCCGGCTCCGACAATGGCCACCCGCAGAGGGCGAGTCATGATCAGGTTTCCCTTCGAGCGATGGGCAGGGGCTCGCCGGAAGCCTAAACTAAGGCATGCCTAAGCAGGTAGTCGGCCCCTGTCTATGACCTCATAAGGCCGGCTTATGAGCCGTCCGAGGTCGTGCCTGGTCAGCGTAGGGGATGGAGTGGGGGCGGATCGGATCGCCCCCCTCTCCGTTCCGCCGCCGTTCACACCGCCGTTCGCGCCTCCGTCGCCACAGCCTCCGCCGCCGCACCCGCCGTCGGATCCGTGGACTCGATCATGGCGCAGGAGTTGCGCCAGACGACGAACAGCACACAGCCCGGCAGCACTGCCAGGCCGAGCAGCGGCGCCTGGTTGACCAGTACGAGGGCGACCGCGAGCAGCCCGAGGTTCATCAGCCCGAGCGGCCAGCGGCGGATCAGCGCGTACGGCGCCGCCAGGAGCGTGCGCCGCCACGGGCGCGGAGCGTCGTCGTACGCCAGGAAGGCCATCGCCACGACACCGGAGCCGCCCGCGACGAGTACGGCCACCACGAGCAGCGGCACCACCGCGAGCCCCAACGCCGAGTGGCGCAGCACGAACACGTCGGTCGCGGCGACGGCCGCCAGCAGGACGCACGGCGCCCACAGGAGCAGCGCCCGGCCGGCCAACCGCCGGTAGGCGCGCACCAGTTCGGCGACCGGGGCCCGCTCGTCCCCGTCGGACCTGCGCATGTAGCCGAAGACGGCGGCGAGCGACGGCCCGATCCCGAGCGACAGGACCCCGAAGAACACCGGGTACCGCCACGGCTGGTGGACCAGTTGCAGGGCGGCCAGCAGCGGCAGGTTCGCCACCGCGAGACCGGCGTTGACCACCAGGACCCGGTGGACGAACGACCAGATCAGGTCCCAGGACCCGTACCCCACATTGAGCCGGGAAGGACGGCCGGTGACGGGTGCGCCGCTCATCGCGTTCACCTCACTTGATTCCGCTGGTGGCGATGCCCTGCACGAAGTAGCGCTGTCCGAGCAGGAAGACCACCAGGATCGGCAGGACCGAGAGCACAGAACCGGTCATGATCATGGCGTACCTGGCGTCGTACATCCCGACGAACTGACGCAGCCCGAGCTGCACGGTCCACAGGTCGTTGTCCGTCAGATAGATGAACGGACCCATGTAGTCGTTCCAGGTGTTGACGAAGGTCAGCAGCGCGAGGCTGGCCAGCGCCGGTTTGGAGAGCGGCAGGATCATGCGGGCCCAGATGCCGTACTCGCTGAGCCCGTCCAGCCGCGCCGCCTCGCTGATCTCGTCCGGAATCGTCAGATAGAACTGGCGCATGAGGAAGACCCCGAACGCGCCGAACGCCTGGAGCAGGATCAGCGAGAGATGGGTGTTCACCAGCCCGAGCTTCTCCATCATGATGTACTGCGGCACCATGTACGCCTGCCACGGCACCGCGATGGTCGCGATGTAGCCGAGGAAGAGCGCGTCGCGGCCGGGGAACTGCATCTTGGCGAAGCCGTAGGCCGCGAAGCTCCCGGTGAGCACCTGGAGCACGGTGATGGTGACGCTGAGGAACAGCGAGTTGCCCAGGTAGGTGAGCAGCGGGATGTCGGTCCAGATCTCGGTGAAGTTCTGCCAGCGGAACTCCTCCGGTATCCACTGGATCGGGACGGTGAAGACCTCGTTGTCCGTCTTCACCGAGGAGATGAGCATCCAGCCGAACGGCAGCAGGATCGCCGCCGCCAGCACGATCAGCCCTATATAGAGGAGTACGCGGCCGACGGTCTTGCCCAGCTCCCCCCGGCGGCCGGGCGGGGCCGGCGCGGGGGCGGCCGGGGGCGGCTCGCCGGTCGCCGTGCTGTCCTTCCGCAGCGTGGTCGTGTTCATCGTTCGGACCTCCGCTGGAGCTGGAACTGTACGAGGGTGATGGTCAGGACGATCAGGAAGAGCACCAGGGAGATCGCCGAGGAGTAGCCGAACCGGCCCTGGGTGATGCCCTGCCGGAAGATGAGCTGCGACAGCACCAGTGTGGAGCGGCCCGGCCCGCCCTCGGTCATGACCTGGACCAGGTCGAAGATCTTGAAGCTGGAGACGGTGAGCATGACCAGGACGAAGAAGGTGGTGGGCCGCAGCCCCGGCAGCGTCACGTGCCAGAACCGCTTCCACGCGCCGGCGCCGTCCACGCGCGCCGCCTCGTACAGCTCACCGGGGATGGCCTGGAGCCCGGCGAGGTAGAGCACCATGTAGTACCCCATGTCCCGCCACACACTGGTGATGACCAGCGCGGGCATCGCCCAGTCGCTCGATGTCGTCCACCCCGGCGGATTGTCGACGCCGACGAACCTCAGGAGCTGGTTGACGGGCCCTACCTCGGGGCTCAGCAGCATGTTCCATACGACGGCCACCGCCACCAGCGAGGTGATGTACGGGAAGAAGAACGCCGTGCGGAGTACTCCCACGCCCTTGAGCTTCTGGTTCAGCAGCACGGCGAGCCCGAGGGCCGCCGCCAGGGTGAGCGGGATATGGCCGACCGCGTACCAGGTGGTGTTCTTGAGCGCGGTCCAGAAGTTGTCGTCGTCGAACATCCGCCGGAAGTTGTCGAACCCGACCCACTCCGGCGTCGCGTACGAGTTCCAGTTGGTGAAGGCCAGTACCAGCGTGCCGATCACCGGGACGAGGGTCAGGGCGGCGAAGCCCAGGAAGTTCGGGAGGATGAAGCTCCAGCCGACCAGTGTGTTGCGCCGGCGCCGCTGCTTGCCGGTGGAGGGGTTGGAGAGAGTCGTCACTGGACTTCGGACTTCACGCGCTTGTTCATCTCCTCGATGCCCTTCTCGACGGACTTCTCACCGGTCATCACCAGTTCGTGCTCCTCGTCGAGGATCTGGTTGATGTCGGCGGTCCTGTCACTGACCGGCATCTCCAGATTCACGTTGTCCGGCTTCATGGCCTTGGCGGCCAGCTCGTCGGACGGCATGCCCTTGACTCCGAAGTACGCCTTCATGACCTCGTCGCCGGTGTACGAGGGGACGAGACCGATCTTGGCGATGGCCGCCGCGCCCTTGGGGCCCGAGGCCCACGTCACGAACTGCTCGGCCGCCGCCGAGTTCTTCGCCTTCTTGTTCACGGCGAACGCGGTCGGCGAGCCGAACGTGGTCGTCTTGCCGTCGGCCTTGATCTGCGGCAGCGGGGCGATGCCCCAGTCGACGTCCGTGACGCCCTTGGCCTTGTCGTCGAGCAGCGCGGCGGCGAGCCAGCTGCCCATCGGGACCATGCCGACCTTGCCGCTCTCGAAGACCGTCTTGTACTGGACCTTCTGGCTCTTGGCCGTCGCGAACGGCATCATGGCGCCGGACTTCTGGAGGTCCAGGGCCAGGTCGTACTGGTCCTTGAAGAAGCCGTAGTCGCCGCTCAGCTGGTCACCGCCGGTCTGCGCGGCGGCTATCGCCTGGACCGGTGAGCGCCAGGTCTGGAAGTAGGTGCCGTAGACCTTGTCCGTGCCCTTGCCCTTGGTCATCTCCTTCGCCAGGGACGCGTACTCGGCCCAGCTGAGGTTCGACAGATCGGCGCCGGTCGGTTTGACGAGCGCCTTGTTGTAGAAGAGCACCCAGAAGTCGTGCCGGTAGGGCAGCGCGTAGTAGTGGCCGTCGATGTCGAACGGCTCCAGGCCGGAGTAGGACGCCTTGTCGAGCGCCTTGACCTGGCTGTCGAGGGACTTCAGCTGGCCGCGCGTGGCGTAGCGGGAGTAGTCGGTGACGTTCTTCATCGTCAGGACGTCGGTGGAGTCGCCGCCCGCGAGCATGGTGGTGACCTTGTCGGCGTAGTCGTCGGCCAGGATGTCGACCGGCTGTACGTCGATCTTCGGGTTTTCCGCCTCGAAGCCCTCGATCAGCGCTTTGAACTCGGGGGTCGTGTCGTAGTTCCAGAGCGCGATCTTGACGACCGTACGGCCGTCGGAGGTGGTTCCGGAATCGCTGTCTCCGCCTCCGCCTCCGCAGCCGGCGGCGAGCAGGGTCGCGGCCACGGCGGCCGTCAGGGCTCTTGCTGGGGTCTTCCTCATGATGTGCGGCTCCTTCGAGTTGACTGTTCTTGCGGGAGGCAGTGCGTGCGGAGGTACGGGGTTCAGGCGCTCAGCCCGAGGGCCCAGTTCTCCGCCGTGATCTCCGTCCGCAGGGGTTGCCGGGCGGACCAACGTGCCAGTTCGTCCATCGCGTGGTCGGTGAGACGTCCGATCTCAGAACCGAGCGAGCCTGCTACGTGGGGGGTGATCATGACGCGGGCCAGTCTCCGGAGCGGCGAGCCCGCGGGCAGCGGCTCGGGCTCGGTGACGTCGAGGATGGCGAAGAGGCGGCCCGCCGCGCACTCCGCCGCCAGTGCGTCGGAGTCGATCAGACTGCCGCGCGCGGTGTTGATGACCGTCGCGCTGTCGGGCAGCATGCTCAGCTCCGCCGCGCCGATCAGCTTCCGGGTCTCGGGGAGTTCGGGCGCGTGCAGGGTCAGCACGTCGACCCGCGGGAGCAGTTCCGCCAGGTCGACCAGGGTGGCGCCCGCCCTGCTGACCTCGGCCGGGTCCGCGTAGGGGTCCGCGACGAGGCAGGTGGTGGAGCCGAGGACCTTGAGCAGTTCGACGACCTTGCGGCCGATCCGCGAGAACCCCACCACCCCGACCGTTCTGCGGAAGTTGGACAGGTCCCCGTAGCCGGTGACCGATCCCCAGCCCTCGTAGGCGCGCAGTTCGTCGGCCGCGAGGAAGGGGGCCTTCTTGCCGGCGAAGATGATGGCCGCCAGGGTGTATTCGGCGACGGGGATGGCGTTGGCGTCGGCGCCGCTGGTCACGCGGATCCCGCGCCGCCACACCTCGTCGCCCACCAGACCGCGCACACTGCCCGCGCAGTGCAGCACCGCCTGGAGGGACGGCGCCGCCGCGAGCCGCTCCGGGGTCAGCCGGGGGGCGCCCCACGACGTCAGCATCACCTCGACCTCCGCCATCCTGGCCCGTACCGAGGAGGAGTCGAGGTCGTCGGTCCACACCGGATCGCCCAGTTCCACCAGACCCGCCAGGCGGTCGAGCCGGGCCGCGTCGAAGTGCGCGTCGAAGCTCTGCCTGTCCATGACGACCAGCGCTTGGGGCTTCGTCTGCATCGGGTGTCGAATCCTTCCCATGGGCGCGGGCGGTGGCCGCGCCGACCAGTTCCTTGCCGTATACGGAGTTCCTTGCCGAACACGTTGGAATAGAGATAGTGGTGTGGCGTACGGATTCACTAGAGGTCGTACGTAAACGAAGCGAAACGTTCAGAGTCGAACGGGTAAAAGGTCAGGTGTCCAGATGACGGATGAGCGACTCTTCGCTTTGCAGCGCCGGGAACGGCTGATGGACGAGCTGCGGCGGCACGGTTCCCTGCGGGTGCGGGAGGTGGCGCTGAGCCTGGAGGTCAGCGAGCTGACCATCCGGCGCGATATCGCCGCGCTCGCCGCGCGCGGTCTGCTCACCCGCGTGCACGGCGGCGCCACACTGCCGACCGATCTCGATCCGGCCCAGGCGCGCCGTCACCGACCGGCGGCGACGCCGTTCACCATCGGCATGGTGGTGCCCTCGCTGGACTACTACTGGCCGCAGATCGTCGGTGGCGCGCGGAGCGCGGCCGTCGCGCTCGGCGTCCAGATCCAGCTGCGCGGTTCGAGCTACGACCCGGCCGAGGACCGCCGCCAGATCAGCCGGCTGATCGCCGCCCAGCAGGTCCAGGGGCTGCTGCTGGCACCGAATCTGGACGGCGACGGGCTCGACGAGATGGTCGACTGGCTCGTCGGTCTGCCGGTGCCGGCCATCCTGGTCGAGCGGCAGATATCCCGGTGGACGCAGACCCCGCGCCAGCTGGGATGGGTGCGCAGCGACCACGCGATGGGCCTGGAGATGGCCGTGCGTCATCTGCACGAGCACGGCCACCGCAGGATCGGCCTGGTGCTGTCGAAGGGCAGCCCGACCTCGGTCCATCTCGCCCAGGGCTGGCACAAGGCGTGCGCGGAGCTGGACCTGCCGGGCGAGTTCGTGGTCAGGGAGAGCGTCGCCCTCGATGTGCCGGGGCACCGGGACATCATCAAGGGCATCCTGGACCGGTCCCGCACGGCCCGGATCACCGCGCTGATCGTGCACAGCGATCCGGACGCGATGTCCATCGCCCAGTACCTCACGGAGCAGGGGCTGAGCGTCCCCGACGACATGGCGATGGTCAGTTACGACGACGAGGTCGCCCATCTCGCGGAGCCGGCCATGACGGCGATCCGGCCGCCCAAGTCCCGGGTGGGCCGGGTGGCGGTCGAGATGATGGTGTCCCGGCTGCGCGAAGGCCGGCGCCACCCGGCGCAGCGCGTTCTGGTCCTGCCCGAGCTGGTCCTCCGTAACTCGTCGGTGCCGAGGGCGGGGGGAGCGAGGCCGTCCGCGTAGGGCGGTTGCTCAGCGGGCGCGTTCGATCCGTACCTGTGGCGGGACCGGCGGTTGGCCGGCTCCGTGGGACGGGTCGGTGCGCAGGGTCAGCCGGGTCAGCCGCTTGCCCCAGGACAGGCGCAGCAGCGGGTCGTCGAGCGGCTGTTCATCGAGACCGGCGGTCAGCAGCGCGGGGTCCCAGGTCAGTTGGAGCGCGCCGCCGCCGGCCGTGCCGACCACGGCCCGGCCCTCGTCGAGCCGGATGTCACCCGCGATGATGTGACGCAGACCGAGCGTGCCGGGTGTGCGGTCGGGTCCGGCGACCGGTTCGTCCGTGACGACGATGTGCGCGGGGTCACCGGCGGTGGCTCGTACCAGCCGTACGGTCCTGCGCAGGCCGCCGAGCAGGCCCTCGGGGTAGGCGGGCGCGAGATCCGCGGACCACTCGGTGGCGGCGTCGCCGGTCTCGGCCCGTACGTCGCGGGCGTGGTGCGCGGCGCCCGGGAGCTGGCCGCTGCCGGGATCGGGCACGTTGTGCCAGGCGCTGCGCAGCGGCCAGGCGTCGTAGCGGTCGGGGCCGAAGCTGGCGGCGGTGTACGTGGGCTGCCCGATGTCGACGATCACCGGCTCGCCGTCCAGGGCGACCCAGTAGGTGCCGACGTCGAGATGGTTGTGGCGTTCGTCGTTGTGACCGCCCTTGACGGCGAGGGCGAGCCCTTCCGCGGTACCGGCGCGTTCCCTGGTGACGAGCACCTGTACGCGCGGCAGCCAGACGTCCCGGGGCAGCCAGGTGCTGCCGGGGCCGGCGGTGGTCCCGACGGCGGTGCGCCAGGCGGGGTCGGAGAGTCCGGCCAGCGCGCGGCCCAGGCCGTCCTCGTGGCCCGCGGTGACGCCGCGCGCCGTGCCTCGGGCCAGCGCGTGGCCGCTGACGGCGGGGTCGCCGAGCCGTCCGCCCCAGCGGAACAGGACGTGCCAGGGCTGCTCGTCGGGGAGGCGGGCCGGGGCGTCGCCGACGTTGACGTACCACGCTCCGCCGAAGTGCATGCGGTACGGGTAGCGCACGACTTCGGCGAGTACGGGCAGGTCGCGGGCGTCGCACTCCGGTCCGCCGACGGCGGCGAGCAGATCGAGCGCCTCCAGCAGCCGGCAGGCGCCGAGCCACCAGTAGGCGACGCCCTCGTCCACTCCGCCGTCGTCGGGCAGGACTTCGGCGAAGAGGTGGAGGCCGGTGACCACGAGCGAGACGAGTTCGGCGCGTTCCTCGTCGTCGTCGCAGAGCAGGAGGGCGGAGGTCAGCACCGCGCCGTGCACCCACGGGTTCCAGTTGTGGGCGTCGCCGTCGAGGCCGATCCAGTGCCAGTCCCTGATCCGCAGGAAGGGTTCGAAGACACGCAGCCGGACCTCGCGCCGGAGCCTGCGCCGCAGTCCGGGCACCCGCTCGTCGAGGTGGGGCCCCAGGACGTGGTCGGCCCAGGCGAACAGCGAGGCGACCTCGGCGGCGCCGAGGTCGAGGAACGGTTCGGCGGGGTCCGGTACGGTCTCGCCGCGCGCGGTGGTGAAGCGGTCGTGCGGCGCCCAGCACCAGGTGCTCGCCTCGGCGAACGCCATGAGCGCGTCGGCCGCCGCGTCGAGGTACGGGACGGCGCCGGGGGGCGCCTGCGCGGGCGCGGACTCCCCGGTCAGCACCGCCGCGAGGACGAACAGCGAGGTGCGGTGCCGCAGCGCGCGCGCCTGATCCTCGTACGCCGTGCGCACCCCGTCCTGGAAGGCGCGCGCCCAGTCGGACGCGCGCAACACCGGTGCCGGGCGGCCGAGTTCGGCCTCGGCCGCCGTGAGGATCGCCGCACGGGTGGCGGCGTCCACCGCGTCCCAGACCCCGCGGTCGGTCACCGGGGGAACCGGCACGCGCCGGGGCGCGTCCCGCAGCCTCTCGCCGAGCCCTTCCACCTGAGCAATGTTCGCTACCGTTCGAAAATGTTCGTTCACCCGGGTGAGTATGGCGCTTCATGGCGCAAGCGGCGAGGTCTCCCGTGGGACATGTGACGCGGTCAGCCGGCGCGCGGAACGTAGTAGGGGCGGTTGTGGGCGGCGACGGGGGCCGACTGGTACGTCCATGCCCCGACGGCTGGGGCGCCGCCGACGAGGGTGGTCAGGTCGGCACCGACGGCGGAGGTCAGGTCGTGGACGGTGAGCCGCACCCGCTCCGCCGCGCCGGTCAGCGCGATGTACTGGTAGGGCTGGTAGACGTTCATGGGGCCGGCCAGTGGCCGGCCTGCCTGGTCGGTGCCGTAGCCGGTGATGGGTGTGTTGTTGACGGAGGTGCGGGGCAGCCCGGTCAGGTCGGCCGAGAAGGAGAACAGGGCCCGGTCCTCACGGTCGACGGCCGCGCCGGAGGAGGCGTGCGTGGCCTTCTTGCACGCGACGGTCCAGAGGTCGCCCGCCGGGCCGTTGAGGGAGGGCAGGGTCGTCTCGAACCAGGCCGGGTACTTCGGTTCCCCGTAGAGTTCGGTGCCGGCCTCGATGGCCAGCGGGTTGTCGCACAGCACATGGAGCCGGGCGATGCCGAGCAGCTTGGTCTGGTCGTGGCCGTGGGCGTACTCCTCGTACGACAGGCGGGCGAAGCGGTCGGCGCAGGCGGTGGGGTACGCGACGACGCTGCACTCGATCTCCTCGGTGATACCGCCCCCGTTCGGGTACTGGGCGAAGTACAGCTGGTAGTTGAGGGTGACGCAGGCCCGCCCTTCGAACTCGGCCGCGCTCAGGTCCGGATGGTGTTCGGCCAGCGCCTTGCGCACCGGGGCGGGGTCGACCAGGAAGTCGAGGCCGATGTTGTGCAGAGCCCCGTAGTGGAAGGGGAGTTGGTACGGGGCGGCGACGGGCGGCAGGGAGAGATCGTCGGTCACGGCATCGGTCACGGGGGCGGACACGGGGGCGGTCATGTCGTCGGTCATGTCGTCGGTCATGGGGTGTCCGTCTCCTCGGGGGTGGCGTGGTCGGGAGCGTGCCCGGGCGCGCTCCCGGGGGCCGCCGGGCGGATCGTGACGCGTGACGCGGACAGCTCGCGGTGGATCCGCTCGGCGCTGCGCAGCGTGATCGCCGCCATGGTGAGCGTCGGGTTGGACGTGCCGAGGGAGGGCATGCTGCCGCAGCCCACCACATAGAGGTTGGGGTGGTCCCAGGCGCGCTGCCAGGAGTCGACCACGGAGTCGGCGGGCCGTTCGCCCATGATGTGCGTACCCGCGCCGTGGCCCGCGCCGCGGTAGGCGTAGGGCCGGCCGCCGTACTCGAACCATCCGGGCTGGGAAGGACCCGACGCGTACGCGCTGTGGTCCTCCGCCCCGAGCAGCGCGAAGATCTCGTCGGACACCGCCTTGGCCGCGGCGATGCCCTTCTTCACATGGTCGGACAGGTCATAGGTCAGAACGGGGCGCGGGTTGCCCAGCGGGTCGCGGTGGCGCGGATCGAGTGTCACGCGGTTGGCCGGATCCGCGCTCTGTTCCATTTCGAATTGCAGAGCGAACTGTCGCCCGACCCGGTCACCTACCGCCTGCCGCAACGCCGCGCCGAAGAGCCCCCGGCCGCGTTCCTGACCCCCACCGCGCAGGAGGGCGGCGACGTCGTGGCCGGGCGGGCCCACGGCCCAGGTCCAGCCCCAGTTGCCGATCTCCACCCGGAAGGGGGCACGGGCGGCCCGGGCCGGACCGAACCTGAACCCCTCCAGACCGGACGTCGAACCGGGCCCCCGGTAGGGGCCCGTCGGCTCCGGCATGAGGCCCCAGGTGAGCAGGACGGGATGGTCCATCAGATTCCGGCCGACCTGATCGCTGGAGTTGGCCAGGCCGGAGGCGAGCAGGAGCCGGGCGTTCTCGATCGCGTGCGCCGCCAGTACGACCATGGTCCCGCGCGCCACGTGCCGGGTGACGGAGGCGGGCCCGGCGGGGTCGTCGTAACGCTGGTACGCGACTCCGGTGATCCGGCCGGACGCGTCGGCCAGCAGCCGGCCGGCCACCGCGCGGGTGAGGAGGGTGACCCCCGGTGCCCAGCGCCGCTGTGTCCGCCGCGGGGTGTACTTCGCGCCCGTGGGACAGACCGGGATACAGCTGGCGCTGCCCTCGCAGACGGGGCCGTGCTCCTCGGTGGCGGCGCTGTTGCGCGCCTGAGGTGTCCCGACGACCCGCAGTTCGACATCGCGCGGATACGAGGGATCCGTGACCTTCCGTCCGTCGAGCCGCGCTGCCATCAGCCGGTCCACGTGGCTCGCGGGGAACGGGCGGTGCGCGAAGGCGTAGCCGTCCGCGAGGGGCAGACCGACCAGGTCGCGCTGTTCCACCGGATCGGCGGCGACGCCCAACTCGCGCTCCGCGGCCCGGTAGTACGGCTCCAGTTCCGCGTAACCGATTGGCCAGTCGCGCCCGTATCCGAAGTCCGCGGTACGGAAGTCCTCCGGATGCATCCGCGGGGCCAGCCCCGTCCACGCCGTGCCCGTACCGCCGTTCACCCGGAGATAGCCGCTCGCGTACGGCAGCCGGCCGTTCTGGATGAGGTACCCCTCGGCCCGGTATCCGCCACCGGTACGGCCGCCCAGGTCCAGTACGTCGGGCGACGGCACCAGCGGGTTTCCGGCGATCGCCGCGCCGGGGACCTTGAGCGGCGCGGACCGGAACCGTTCCGCGTCGACCGCGCGCGCCCCGCCCGGGCCCGCTCCGTCGCCCACTCCCGCCTCCAGGACCAGGACGCGCCAGCCTCGGTCCCCCAGCTCCCGTGCCACCAGCGATCCCGCGACACCCGCGCCGACCACGATCACATCGTGGTCGCCGTGCTGGCCGCCATCGTGGTCGCCGTGCTGGTCACCGTTTCTGTCCCCACCGCCGGTCATCGGACACCGCCCCCTGCCGCGCCCGCCGGAGGACCGGCCCAGGTGCCGTAGCCGGGCCGCCCCGCGCCGGGAGCGTGAGCGCCGAGGCTGCGCCACACCAGCCCACGGGCGTAGGCGCGCCCCGACAGCAGGCGGGGCTGAGGACCGCCGTCGTCGCTGGTCAGCCCCGGCCACTCCCCCAGGTACCAGAGATGGCACACGGCCCGCGCGAGTTCGCCCAACGCCTCGTCCGCCTCGTCACCGCCCAGCGCGGTGTGCGCGTCGTCCGGCGTCCCTACCAGCCTCTCCACCAGCTCCGCGTAGAGGGACGGTGCCACCCGCCGGACCACGAACTCCCGGTAGATCCCGGCCATTTCGGTCTCCGCCAGCTCGGCGGCGTCGAACCCCGTCAGCGCGGCCGAGGCCGCCACGAACCGCTCGGCCTCCTGCCCCGGATCAGCCGAGGGGCCGGATAAATCCGTGGGGGCGTACGACTCCGGCGCGTTCACCCGGAACCCCGCCCCCGGCCGGCCCGCTCACCGCTGCCACTGCCGCTGCCGCTGCTCAACGCCATCGCCATCGCCCAACCCCTCCTCGGGTGCACCCCACCGGACCGAGCTCATCAGCCGGGATCCCTACCTCCGTACCGGCCGGTTCATGCGCATGACCCCATCCCGGGGGCGCGACGCGCTACGCGGTGTGACGATCACGGAAATCATTCGCCGGGAGGCCCGCGCTCTGCTTGGCTCGTCCGATGAGCGACATCGACATACGTTCCGCCGGCCTCGCGGACATCGAAGCCGTACTGCGGTTCTGGCGTGAAGCCGCGGAAGGTACGAGCATCAGCGACGACCACGACGGGATGGCCCGGCTCATCGCACGGGACCCCGAGGCCCTGCTCCTCGCGGAGCGGGACGGCGTCCTCACCGGGACCGTGATCGCCGGCTTCGACGGCTGGCGGTGCCATCTCTACCGGCTCGCCGTCCACCCGGACCACCGGCGGCGCGGGATCGGCGGGGCGCTGCTCGCGGCGGCCGAGGAGCGGTTCGTACGGCTGGGCGGGCGGCGCGGGGACGCGATGGTGCTGGACCGCAACGAACTGGCGCGCAGTGCCTGGCGGGCGGCCGGGTACGGACCCGAGGAGCAGTGGACACGCTGGGTGAAGCCGCTGGGCCCCGCCTGAGCGACGCCTGACGTCCGCCGTCGCGCGGTCCGCCGTCCGCTGACCGATCATGGGACGGACGGGACAGGGGTGAGCCGATGACCGAGGTGCTTCTGCTGCTCGTGGCGGTGGGGCTGGCGCTCGCCTGCGGGGTCTTCGTCGCGGCGGAGTTCTCGCTGACCACGGTCGAGCGCGGCGAGCTGGAACAGGCCGCCGAGCGCGGCGAGCGGGGCGCGGCGGGGGCGCTGAAGGCCGTACGGAGCCTGACGTTCCAGCTGTCGGGCGCGCAGCTCGGGATCACGGTGACCAATCTGGTGGTCGGGATGCTCGCGGAGCCGTCGATCGGCAAGCTGATCCGGGGGCCGGTCGAGGCGGTGGGGCTCTCGCCGCCGGTGGCGTCGTCGGTGGCGCTGGTGATCGGGACGGCCCTGTCGACGGTCGTGCTGATGGTCGTGGGCGAGCTGGTCCCGAAGAACTGGGCGATCTCGTCGCCGCTGGCCGTCGCCAAGGTGGTGGCGACCCCGCAGCGGTACTTCACGGCGGCGTTCCGGCCGTTCATCCGTCATCTCAACAACACCGCCAACCGCATCGTGCGCTCCTTCGGTCTGGAGCCCACCGAGGAGCTGGCCTCCGCGCGCGGCCCGCAGGAACTGGCGGCGCTGGCACGGCACTCCGCGAAGGAGGGCGCGCTGGAGCCGGACACGGCCGAGCTGTTCGTCCGGACGCTGAGCCTGTCCGCGCTGACCGCCGAGAACGTGATGACGCCCCGGGTGCGGGTGGTGGCCCTCGACGCGCGGGCGACCGCCGAGGACGTCGCCAACGCCACCCGCGCCACCGGGCTCTCCCGCTTCCCCGTCCACCGGGGCTCGCTGGACTCCGTCGTGGGCATCGCGCACATCAAGGACGTCCTGGCGGTACCGGCGGACCAGCGGGCCCGGTATCCGGTCTCCGCGCTGCTGCGCGAGCCGCTGCTCGTACCCGCGTCGCTGACGGTGGACACCCTGCTGGACCGGCTGTCGGGCCGGGCCAGGATGGCCGTCGTGATCGACGAGTACGGCGGTACGGCGGGGGTCGTGACGCTGGAGGACATCGTCGAGGAGGTCGTCGGGGAGGTACGGGACGAGCACGATCCGCACGAGACCTCCGATCTGGCGCCGATGGGCGAGGACGCGGCCGGGCGGGCGCTCTGGTCGGCGGACGGCGCCGCGCGCGCCGATCAGCTGTGGACGGTGGGGCTGCGGATGCCGGAGGGGCCGTACGAGACGCTCGCCGGGCTGGTCGCCACGGAGCTGGGCCGGCTGCCCGTGGAGGGCGACCGGCTGACGGTGGCGGGCTGGCGGGTGGAGGTCGTGGACGCGGCGGGCCGGCGGGCGGCGCGGCTGCTGCTGCGCGCGCCGGGCCCGGATGCCGGCCCGTCCGGCGACGGTGACGGCGGCAGCAGCGACGGTGACGGCGGCGGTCCGGATTCCCGCCCGGACGGCGGGCGTGGCAGGCGTCACGGCCGTACCGGGCGCGACGGCCGTACCGGGCGCACCGGCCGTACCGAGCGCACCGGCTCCGACGCCGGGGAGGCCGGATGATCACCGCGCTCCAGCTCTTCGCCGCGCTGCTGACGCTCGTCGTCAACGCCTTCTTCGTCGGCTCCGAGTTCGCCCTGATCTCGGTCCGCCGCAGCCAGGTCGAACCGCGCGCGGAGGCCGGCGACCGGCGCGCGCACAGTGTGCTGTGGGGGCTGGAGCATGTCTCGGCGCTGCTGGCGGCGGCGCAGCTCGGCATCACGCTGTGCACGCTGGTGCTGGGCATCGTCGCCGAGCCGGCCATCGCGCATCTGCTGGAGCCCGTGTTCACGTCGGTCGGTATCCCCCCGGGCCTGGTGCATCCGCTGTCGTTCGTGATCGCCCTCGCGGTGGCGACGTATCTGCACATGCTGCTCGGCGAGATGGTGCCGAAGAACGTCGCGCTGGCCGATCCCGTCCGCGCCGCGCTGCTGCTCGGGCCGCCGCTGGTGGGGCTGGCGCGGGCGCTGCGGCCGGTGATCTTCGCGATCAACGGGCTGGCGAACGGGCTGCTGCGGCTGCTGCGGGTGGAGACCAGGGACGAGGTCACCGCGACGGCCGCCGACGACGAGCTGGCCCGGATGGTCACGGACGCCGGCCACGCGGGGCTGCTGGACGACCGCGCCGCCGAGCGGCTGCACGACGCCCTGGAGCTGGGGCGCCGGCCGGTGCGCGATGTGGTGCTGCCGCTGGAACGGGTGGTGTCCGTACGGCTGGGGGTGACGCCCGGGGCGCTGGAGCGGCTGTCGGTGGAGACGGGGTTCTCACGCTTCCCCGTGCTGGACCCCACCCGCCGGATCCTCGGCTATCTGCATGTGAAGGACGCCCTGGACGCGGCGCCGCGCGACGAGCCGTTCCCGGTGCCGGCGATGCGGCCGGTCGCGCGGGTGCGGGACACGACGCCGATGGACGACGTACTGACCGCGATGCGACGCGGCCGGACACATCTGGCGGCGGTGGTGGACGACGACGGGCGGCTGGGCGGGCTGGTGACGATGGAGGACGTCCTGCGCGAGCTGGTGGGGCGGCACGGCTGAGGGGCGCCCTGCGCGACGGCCGCGTACCGGGCGGTACGATCGGCCGCGCCATGGAGATGAACGCCAGTTACACCAGTCTTGTCGCGGTCGGTGACTCCTTCACGGAGGGCATGTCCGACCTGCTTCCCGACGGCTCGTACCGCGGCTGGGCGGATCTGCTCGCCGCGCGGCTCGCCGCCCGTACCCCCGGCTTCCGGTACGCGAATCTCGCCGTGCGCGGCAAGCTCATCGGCCAGATCGTCGACGAACAGGTGCCCCCGGCCGCCGCGATGTCACCGGACGTGATCACGCTGGTGGGCGGGCTCAACGACACGCTGCGCCCGAAGGTCGACATGGGGCGGGTGCGCGCCCTGTTCGAAGAGGCCGTGGAGCGGCTCGCGCCGGCCTGCGACCGGCTGGTGCTGATGCGCAGCCCGGGGCGGAACGGTCCGGTGATGAAGCGCTTCCGGCCGCGCATGGAGGAGTTGTTCGATCTCGTGGACGAGCTGGCGGCGCGCCACGGTGCGGTGGTGGTCGATCTGTACGGGGCGCCGGTGCTCGGCGACCCGCGGATGTGGGACGTGGACCGGCTGCATCTGACGCCGGAGGGGCACCGCAGGGTCGCCGAGGCCGTCTGGCAGGCGCTGGGGCTGCCGGCGGCCGAGGACTGGCGCGCGGAGCTGCCGCCGGCCGTGCCCGACCGGTGGCCGGCCCGGCGGCTGGGCGACGCGCGGTTCGCCCGGCAGCACCTGGCGCCCTGGGTGGTACGGCGGGTCACCGGGCGCTCGTCGGGGGACGGCCGGCCCGCCAAGCGGCCGGAGCTGCTGCCGTACGACGCGCCCTACGACGCGCCGGGCGCCTCGCGGGAAGCCGCCTCGTAGGAAGCTACGAACCGGGCCGGGGCGACCGTCTGCGCGAACCACCAGTGGACGGCAGTAGAATCACCCCACGTGACAGCCAAGCCTCGTATCCCCAATGTCCTTGCCGGCCGCTACGCCTCGGCGGAGCTGGCCGTGCTGTGGTCCCCCGAGCAGAAGGTCCAGCTGGAGCGGCGGCTGTGGCTCGCCGTGCTGCGGGCGCAGCGGGACCTGGGGATCGAGGTGCCCGAGGCCGCGCTCGCCGACTACGAGCGGGTGATCGACCAGGTCGACCTGGCGTCGATCGCCGAGCGCGAGAAGGTCACGCGGCACGATGTGAAGGCGCGGATCGAGGAGTTCAACGCCCTCGCCGGCCATGAGCAGGTCCACAAGGGCATGACCTCGCGGGACCTGACGGAGAACGTCGAGCAGCTCCAGATCCGGCTGTCGCTCGAACTGACCCGGGACCGTACGGTCGCGGTGCTGGCGCGGCTCGGCAAGCTGGCGGGCGAGTACGGCGAGCTGGTGATGGCAGGCCGGTCGCACAACGTCGCCGCGCAGGCCACCACCCTGGGCAAGCGGTTCGCGACGGCCGCCGACGAGCTGCTCGTGGCGTACGGACGGCTGGAGGACCTCCTCGGCCGCTACCCGCTGCGCGGCATCAAGGGCCCGGTGGGCACCGCGCAGGACATGCTCGACCTGCTGGGCGGCGACACCGCGAAGCTGGCCGAGCTGGAGGAGCGCGTGGCGGGCCATCTGGGCTTCGCGCGGGCGTTCACCTCGGTCGGCCAGGTCTATCCGCGCTCCCTCGACTACGACGTGGTGACCGCGCTGGTGCAGCTGGCGGCGGCGCCGTCGTCGGTCGCGAAGACGATCCGGCTGATGGCCGGGCACGAGCTGGTCACGGAGGGTTTCAAGCCCGGCCAGGTCGGGTCCTCCGCGATGCCGCACAAGATGAACACGCGCTCCTGCGAGCGGGTCAACGGCCTCATGGTGATCCTGCGCGGCTACGCGTCGATGACCGGCGAGCTGGCGGGCGACCAGTGGAACGAGGGCGATGTCTCGTGCTCGGTGGTGCGCCGGGTCGCGCTGCCCGACGCGTTCTTCGCGCTGGACGGGCTGCTGGAGACGTTCCTGACGGTCCTGGACGAGTTCGGCGCGTTCCCCGCGGTGGTGGCGCGCGAGCTGGACCGCTACCTGCCGTTCCTCGCCACGACCAAGGTCCTGATGGGCGCGGTACGGGCCGGGGTGGGCCGCGAGGCCGCGCACGAGGTCATCAAGGAGCACGCGGTGGCCTCGGCGCTGGCGATGCGCGAGCAGGGCGCCGAGCGCAACGAGCTGCTCGACCGGCTGGCGGCGGACGACCGTATCCCGCTGGACCGCGCGGGTCTTGACGCCCTGATGGCGGACAAGCTCTCCTTCACGGGCGCGGCGGCCGACCAGATCGCGGCCGTCGTCGGCCGGATCGACGAGATCGTCAAGCGGCACCCGGAGGCCGCGGGCTACACCCCGGGCGCGATTCTGTGACCTGCCGCTCCCACGCATCCGGCGGCTCCGCCGGATGATCCGCGCATGAGGCACGCATGAGGCGCGAAGACCTCGAAGCCGCCCGCGACCGCGTCATCCCCGACGTGGCCGCGGGCGGTCTGCGTGTGCTGTTCTGCGGCATCAACCCCAGCCTGATGTCCGGCGCGACGGGCCATCACTTCGCCCGCCCCGGCAACCGTTTCTGGCCGGTGCTGCATCTCTCCGGCTTCACCCCGCGGCAGCTGCGCCCCGCCGAGCAGGGCGAGTTGCTCACGTACGGCCTGGGTATCACCAACGTCGCCGCGCGGGCGACGGCGCGGGCCGACGAGCTGAGCGACGAGGAGTTCCGGGAGGGCGGCCGGATCCTGACCGCGAAGGTGGAGCGGCTGCGGCCCCGGTGGCTCGCGGTGGTCGGGATCACCGCGTACCGCACGGCTTTCGACGACAGAAAGGCCCGCATCGGTCCGCAGGACCGGACGATCGGGGACACCCGGGTCTGGGCGCTGCCCAACCCGAGCGGGCTGAACGCGCACTGGACGGCGCAGACGATGGCGGCGGAGTTCGCCCGGCTCCGGGAGGCCGCGGCGGCAGACTGAGGGCCGCCCGCCCGCCGCCCCCGCCGCACCTTGCCAGTTTTGTGGCAAGCATTGACAAGTTTGCGCAACGGTGACGACCATGCAACATGTCGTTCATCCACCTCGCTCCGTCGAACAAGTAACGGAGCTGCCATGGCCACCACCCTGACCGACGTTGCCAAACGCGCCAACGTCGCTCTCTCCACCGCGTCCCGGGCGTTCAGCGACCCCGACCGGCTCGGCCCACAGACCTTGCGCAAGGTGCTTGCCGTTGCGCAAGAGCTGGGTTACGAGTCGCCCGTGGCGCGTACGGCCGAGCCCGTCGTCGCCGAGGGCGGGACCGCCACCGTGGCCGTCGTCGTGCCGGACATCGCCAACCCGGTGTTCGGCGCGTTCGTGAAGGCCGCCCAGGGCGCGGGATGGCACCGCAGGCAGACCGTCGTCCTCGCGGACACCGATCTCAGCCCGGACCGTGAGCGCGAGGTGATCACGCATCTGCGCGAGCGGGCGGACGGTCTGATCGTGTGCTCGCCCCGGCTGGAGGCGGACGAGATCCTCGACATCTGCGGCCGTACCCCGGCCGTCCTCGTCAACCGGGAGACGTCCGGCGCGGACTGTGTCATCGCGGACGCCGGGCACGGTATGCGGCAGGCCGCCGAGTATCTGGCCGCGCTCGGCCACCGGCGGATCGCCTACGTCCAGGGCATGCAGCGCTCCTGGTCCAACGGGCACCGGGTCGAGCTGATCCGCCGCGAGTCCGAACGGGCCGGTCTTGAGCTGGAGTTGCTCGGCTGGCAGGCCGAGACGGTCGCGGGCGGTACGGCGGCGGCGGCCGGTGTGATGGCCTCGGGCGCGTCCGCCGTGATCGCCCACAACGACCTGATGGCGCTCGGTGTGATCGCCGGCGCGCGGGCGCTGGGACTGCGCGTCCCGGACGACCTCAGCGTCATCGGGGTGGACGACATCCCGTTCGCCGAGGTGTCGCAGCCGTCGCTGACCAGCATCGCCGTACCGATGGCCAAGGCCGGCGCGCTCGGCACCGAGCTGCTCGGGCAGGTCCTGTCCGGCGAGCGCTCCACCCCGCGCCTGCTGCGGCTGCCGACCCAGCTCATCGTGCGCGGGTCCAGCGCCCCTCCCGGCGGCGGCGGCCCGGCCACCACCCACGCCTCGTGGGGACCCACCGCGGACCGAACCATGAAGGACGTCTCATGAGCACCGACACACCGCCGCCCGGCACCCCCTCCGCGCCACCCCTGCGCGTTGTGGTCGCCGACGCCAATCTCGCCCCGCTGCGCGCCGAGTTCGAGGCCGCGCTGCCCGCCGGCACCACCGTCGGGTGGCCCGACGTACGGGACACGGACGCGGTCACGGCCGCCCTCGCCGACGCGGACGTCCTCGTCTCCGGCCTGTGCACCGCCGCGATGGCCGCCGCCGCGCCGCGCCTGCGGCTGGTCCACGCGGCCGGCGCCGGTACGGAGAAGATCGACGCCGCCGCGCTGGCCCCCGGTACCCGGGTCGCCAACACCTTCCACCACGAGAACTCGATGGCGGAGTACGCGATCTCCGCCGCGATCCTGCTGCGCCGGGGCTTTCTGCGCCAGCACACCGCGCTGCGCGCGGGGCTCTGGGACTCCCCCGTGTACTCCCCGGACGCCCCGTGGGTGGACAGCCTGGCCTCGGCGACCGTCGGCTTCGTCGGCTTCGGCCATATCGGCGCGCGCTCCTGGGAGCTGTTCCGGGCGCTCGGCGCGCGGGGCGTCGCGGTCACCCGGCGCGGCGACGTCGACGCGGCGGACCAGCGGCTGGAGTGGTCGGGGACGGTGGACGACCTCGGCACCCTGCTGGAGACCTCCGATGTGGTCGTCGTGTCGGCACCGCTCACCGAGGCGACGACCGGGCTGATCGGCGCGGCCGAGCTCGCCCGGATGCGGCCCGGCTCCGTACTGATCAATGTGGGCCGGGGCCCGGTCGTCGACGAGGACGCCCTCTACCGGGCGCTCCGCGACCACGCCATCGGCGGCGCCGCGCTCGACGTCTGGTACCGGTACCCGGCGAGCGGGCGGAGCGGCGCGCCCGGCAACCACCCCTTCGAAGAGCTGGACAACGTACTGATGACTCCCCACTCCTCCGGGCTCACCCGCGAGACCTTCGCGCGCCGGGCCGCCGACATCGCCGCCAACATCGGCCGGCTGGCCGCGGGCGAAGAGCCGCGCAACGTCGTGGCGGTGGCCCGATGACCGGCACCCTCGACACGGACAGCGGCCACGGCACCGGCAGGGCGAGCGACACGATCGTCGCGGCGGATGTGATCATCACCAGCCCCGGCCGCAACTTCGTCACCCTCAAGATCACCACCGCGCAGGGCCTCACCGGCTGGGGCGACGCCACCCTCAACGGCCGCGAGCTGGCCGTCGCCTCGTATCTGCGGGACCATGTCGCGCCGCTGCTCATCGGCCGCGACCCCGCCAGGATCGAGGACACCTGGCAGTACCTCTACCGGGGCGTCTACTGGCGGCGCGGTCCGGTCACCATGACCTCCATCGGCGCGGTGGACATCGCGCTGTGGGACATCAAGGGCAAGACCACCGGGCAGCCCGTCTACCAGCTCCTCGGCGGTGCCGTCCGCGACCGGATCCTCACCTACACGCACGCCACCGGCTGGGACGTCCCCCAGCTGCTGGACTCCATCGACGCCCGCCGCGAACAGGGCTTCCTCGCCGTCCGCGCGCAGAGCGGGGTGCCCGGTCTTGACATGGTGTACGGGGTGACCAACGGCGCCTCGGGCTACGAGCCCGCCGGGCGCGGCGCGGCCCCGGTCGAGGAGGTCTGGGACACCGACGCGTATCTCCGGCACGCACCGAAGGTGCTCGCCGCCGCCCGTGACCACGTGGGCCCCGAGCTGAAGCTGCTGCACGACGTACACCACCGGCTGACGCCAGGTCAGGCGGCGCGTCTGGGCAAGGAGTTGGAGGGCGTCGGCCTGTTCTGGCTGGAGGACGTCACCCCGGCGGAGAACCAGCAGGTGCTGCGCCACGTACGGCAGCACACCACGGTCCCGCTGGCGATCGGCGAGGTGTTCAACACCGTCTGGGAGTGCCAGTCGCTGATCACCGAGCAGCTCATCGACTTCGTACGCACCTGTGTGACGCACGCGGGCGGCATCAGCCATCTGCGGCGGATCGCGGCGCTCGCCGAGATCTGGCAGGTCGCGCTGGGGCCGCACGGTCCTTCGGACGTCTCGCCGGTGGCGCTGGGCGCGTCGCTGCACGTGGGGCTCTCGACACCGAACTTCGCCATCCAGGAGTACATGGGCTACGAGCCGCTGGTGCACGAGGTGTTCCAGCACGGCTGGACGTACGAGAACGGGTATCTGCACCCCGGCGATCTGC
Source organism: Streptomyces sp. NPDC093109 (assembly GCF_040701725.1). NCBI lineage: Bacteria > Bacillati > Actinomycetota > Actinomycetes > Kitasatosporales > Streptomycetaceae > Streptomyces > Streptomyces sp. NPDC093109. Next base: position 15,051 of record NZ_JBFBEZ010000034.1, on the reverse strand, counting down.
CCGGGATCGGGATCGAGGTCGACGAGAAGCTCGCGGCCCGCTACCCGTACGAACCCGCCTACCTGCCCGTCGCGCGTCGGCGCGACGGCTCGATGACGGACTGGTGAGCGGCATGTCGACCACTGCGGCTCCTTCCGGAACCACCCCGGCCGCCCCGCTGCCCCGGCTCAGTCCCTCCACCGTGCCCGCCGGCGCCGCGCTCAACGCGCGCCCGCCCGCCGAGACCGGCATCGTGCATCTGGGTCTCGGCAACTTCCACCGCGCCCACCAGGCCGTTCACACGGCGGCGGCGCTCTCCCACACCGACGGTCCCTGGGGGATCCTCGGGGTGGCCGGCCGCTCCACCGATGTGGCCCGGGCGCTGCGCGAGCAGGAGATGCGGTACGCGGTGGTGGAGATCTCCCCGGAGCGCACCCGGATCACCGTGCCCGCCGTGCACACCGGCGCGCTGGTCGCGGCCGAGCGGCCGGACGCGGTGCTGGACGCCCTCGCGGCGCCGGACACGGCGATCATCACGATGACCGTGACCGAGCACGGCTACACGTTCTCGCCGCGCACCCACGGTCTGGACCTCGACGCACCCGCCGTACGGGCCGACCTCCGGGGCGACGCGCCGCCGCGTACGACGATCGGCCAGATCGTGCGCGGGCTCCAGCGGCGACGGCGCGCGCACGCGCGGCCGGTGACCGTGCTGAGCTGCGACAACCTGGTGGGCAACGGCGCGCAGACGCGGCGCCTGGTACGGGAGTTCGCGGAGGCGCTGCCCGCCGCCGAGCGGGACGATCTGGTGCCGTACCTGGAGAACGCGGTGACGTTCCCCGGCTCGATGGTCGACCGGATCGTGCCCGCGACCACCGACGCCTACCGGGACGCGGTCGCCGCCGGGCTCGGGGTGCGCGACGCCGTACCGGTGCCGGCGGAACCGTTCTCCATGTGGGTCATGGAGGATCGTTTCTGCGCGGGGCGTCCGCGCTGGGAGCACGGCGGCGCGCTCTTCACGGACGACGTCGAACCGTACGAACTGCTCAAGCTCCGGCTGCTCAACGGCACGCACTCGCTCATCGCGTATCTGGGCGCGCTGGACGGGCGGGCGACCATTCCTGAGTCGGTCGCCCGGCCGTTCATCGCGGACGCGGCGCGCGCCGTGCTGTACGGCGACTATCTGCCGAGCCTGACCGTGCCCGCCGACATCGATCCGGACGCGTACGTCGGTCAGCTCTTCGAGCGGTGGGCCAACACCGCGCTGGGGCACCGCACCCAGCAGGTCGGCTCGGACGGGTCGGTCAAGCTCCGCCAGCGGGTGCCGGAACCGGCGCTGCTGCATCTGCGCGCCGGGCGCATGCCGCACCATCTGGCGCTGACCGTCGCCGCGTACCTCTGCTGTGTGACACCGCCCCCCGGCTTCTCGCCGGGACCGCACGCCACCGCCATGGTGGATCCGGCCCGCGAGCCGCTGGCCGCGCTCGCGCGGCGCGCCCCGGCGGCCACCGGCGCGTCCGCCGTGGCGGCCGTGCTGGACAGCGGGCTGCTCGGGACCGGTCTGACGGAGTTCCCGGCTTTCGCCGCCCGGGTCGCCGAGTTCATCGACGTCATCGTGCGGCACGGCCCCGGGGCTGCGGCGGCCGAAGCCGCCCGGGCGGCGGAGTCGGAACCGCTGCCCGTCCGCTGACCACATCCCCTTCCTCCCCTCGCCCCACTCGCTCACAAGGACGTGAGATACGTGCTCGCTCCCGATTCGACCCGCGCCGCCGTCCTGCACGGCCCGGACGACCTCCGTATCGAGGACCGCCCGCTGCGGCACCTCGGCCCCGACGATGTGCTCGTCGCGGTCGACGCCGTCGGGGTGTGCGGTTCCGACATGCACTACTTCGCCACCGGCCGCAACGGTCAGAACGTCCTGCGGCAGCCGACCGTCCTCGGCCACGAGGCGTCGGGAACCGTCGTCGCGACGGGCTCCGACGTACGGCTCGACACCGGCACCCACGTCGCGGTGGAACCCGCCGTGGGCTGCGGCGACTGCGAGACCTGCCGGTCGGGCCGCTACAACCTCTGCCCGACCGGCACCTGCTTCGGCTCGCCGCCGACCGACGGCACCTTCGCCGAGTACATCGTCGCGACGCGCCGTGCCGTACACCCGCTGCCCGACACCATCCCGCTGGAGACGGGCGCGCTGATCGAGCCGCTGGCCGTCGCGGTGTGGGCGGTACGGCGCGCCCAGGTCGCGTTCGGCGACCGGGTGCTGATCACCGGGGCAGGACCGATCGGCATCCTGGTCGCGCAGGTGGCACGGGCCGCCGGGGCGACCGAGGTGATCGTCACCGATGTCAACGACGCCCGGCTGGAGCGGGCGCGCGCGCTCGGCGCGACCGATGTCCTCAACACGGCGGACGGCCCGCCCGAACTGACCGGGATCGACCGGCTGCTGGAGTGCTCCGCCCACCCGGGCGCGCTCTGGCAGGGGCTGCGGACGCTGCGTCCCGCCGGGCGGGCGATCGTCGTCGGCCAGGCCGCGCCGGAGGTCGACGGGCTGCCGCTCGCGCATCTCCAGCGCTGGGAGATCGAGCTGTCCACGGCGTTCCGCTACGCCCACGCCTTCCCGACGGCCATCGCGCTGGCGGCCGACGGCCGGGTGGATCTCGGGAGTGTGCTCACCGGACGGTTCGCACTCGACGAGGCGGCCGACGCGCTGCGGGCGCCGGTGAAGGATCCGACGCACCTCAAGGTCGTCGTACGGCCCGGCGACCGCCCCGGTGACCGGCCCGCCTGACGGATCCGGTCGTCCCCCGTACCTCCCGTCCCCTCAAGGACCCACACACCCCACAGCACCACCCGCGTGAACACGCACCATCCGCTCCGCTCCGGAAAAACGATCCGTTCAAGGAGGCATGGATCATGGTCAACACCACCCCGGCCACAGTCCCCGACCCGCGCGCCGTCAAGCGCGCCGCGTGGGCCGGTCTGATCGGCACCGCGCTCGAACAGTACGACTTCGTGATCTACGGAACCGCGTCCGCGCTGATCTTCAGCGAGCTGTTCTTCCCCAATGTGTCGGCGTCGGTCGGCATCCTCGCCAGTTTCAGCACCTACGCGGTGGGGTTCGCCGCACGGCCGCTCGGCGGGCTCTTCTTCTCCCGGTACGGGGACCGTCTCGGCCGTAAGTGGGTGCTGGTCGCGACACTGCTGCTGATGGGCGGCTCCACGCTGGCCATCGGTCTGCTGCCGACCTACGGGCAGGTGGGGCTGCTCGCCCCGATCCTGCTGCTGATCTGCCGCATGGGCCAGGGCTTCGGCGCCGGCGCCGAGCAGTCGGGAGCCGCCTCCCTGCTCACCGAGACAGCGGCGACAGGGCGCAGGGGCAGACTGTCGTCCCTGGTCATGACGGGCGCGGCGCTGGGCACCGCGCTCGGTGCCGTGGCCTGGATCCTCGCGCAACGGCTCTCCGACGACGCGCTGATGACCTGGGGCTGGCGGCTCGTCTTCGGCAGCAGCCTGGTCGTGACCGTCGCCGCGATGGTCATCCGGCGCAAGCTCCACGAGAGCCCGGTCTTCCAGGAGATGAAGGAGAAGCAGGAGCGGCCCTCGTCGCCGGTGAAGGACGTGCTGACGAAGGGCAGGAAGCCGATGCTCCTGGTGCTCTTCATGAACTGGGGTATCAGCACCCAGTCGTACACCTACCAGGTCTTCATGGCCTCCTATCTGGTGACGACGGTCGGCGTGGACAAGAAGTTCGTGCCCGAGGTGCTGCTGCTGGGCGCCATCTGCGGCGGTATAGCGGCGATCGCGTTCGGAACGCTCTCCGACCGTTTCGGGCGCAGGCCCGTCTACACGACGATTCTCAGCGCGCTGGTGCTGCTGCCCGTGCCGACCTTCGTCGCGCTCAACTCCGGTTCCAAGGTCGCGATCACCGTGGCGATCGTCATCGGCTTCATCCTGGCCTGCCAGGGTGCGGTCGGCGTCCAGATGAGCTTCTTCCCCGAGCTCTTCGGCAGCCGCTACCGGTACGCGGGGGTCACGCTGGGCCGGGAGTTCTCCTCCGTGATCGGTGGCGGGGTCGCCCCGCTGATCTGCACCGCGCTGGTCACCGCGTTCTCCGGGTCGTGGATTCCGGTTGCCGTCTACATGATGCTGATCACGACGATCAGTCTGATCGCCACCCGGATGGCGCCGGAGACGCTCGACCGGGATCTGTCCCTGACGACCGACGCCACCGATCCCGGCGCGGCCCGCGCCCGGCAGGAACAGGCCCTGCCCGGCGGGAAGTTGGAGAAGGTCGGCGACTGACCCCGGGCGGGCCGGAGTTCGGGCGGCCCCCGGGCGCCCGCCGGCCCCATACGGGCAGCCTCCGGGGCGTCCTCCGGGCCGCCGCCGCCGAACGGCCCTCATCTGACCCTCAGTCAGCTGGGGGCCGCTCGCGGGAAGGCCGCAGGAGACCTCGCAGCGCAGTCGGGCACCGAGTACCATCCGCCTCACGAGCGTGCGAGCTGGGAGGACACCGTGAGCCGGCTGACCGGCGGAGACCCGTCCCTGCTGCGGCGGATCAACTCCGCGGTGGTACTGCGCGCCCTGCGCGACTCGGGATCGCTCACACTCACGGATCTCACCCACCTCACCGGGCTCTCCCGGCCCACCGTCGAGGGGGTCGTGGAGGGGCTCATCGAAACAGGGCTCGTCGCCGAATCCGCGCCGGAGGAAGGCGAGACCCGTAAACAGGGCCGCCCCGCGCGGCGGTTCAGATTCCTGGCCGAGGCCGGGCATCTGCTGGGCATCGAGATCGGCTCGCACCGGGTGGCCGCGCGGGTCTCCGGTCTGGACGGCCGGATCGTCGGCAGCGGCTCGCACGAGGTCGCGCGGACCGCCGACGCGGACACCCGTCTGGAGCGCGTCGCGCTCCTCGTCGCGGACGTCCTGCGCGACGCCGGGGTGGCGCACGGCTCCCTGTGGGCCGTCGGCGTCGGCAGCCCCGGCATCGTGGAGGCCGACGGGACCGTACGGCTCGGCACGGCGCTGCCGCAGTGGACCGGGCTCGCGCTCGGCGAGCGGCTGCGGCGTTCGTTCAGCTGTCCCGTACTGGTCGAGAACGACGCCAACGCGGCGGCGGTGGCCGAGCAGTGGCAGGGCGCGGCCGTCGACTCCGACGACGTGGTCTTCGTCCTGGCGGGGCTCAGTCCCGGCGCGGGTGCCCTGATCGGCGGCCGGCTGCACCGCGGCTTCGGCGGCGCGGCGGGCGAGATCGGGGCGCTGCATCTGCTGGGCCGCGGGGCGACCCCGGAGAAGCTGCTGTCGACGACGGACGAACCGCTGCATCCGCTCGACGAGCAGGCGGTGGCCGCGGTCTTCGCCCGTGCCAAGGGCGGCGACGTACGCGCCGAGGAGGCCGTGGAGCGCTTCACGCGGCGGCTGCTGCACGATGTGGCGGCGCTGGTGCTGGCGCTGGATCCGGAGCTGGTGGTGATCGGCGGCTGGGCGGCCGGGCTGGACGGCGTTCTCGATCCGCTCCGCCGCGAGCTGTCGCGCTTCTGTCTGCGTCCGCCGCGCGTGACGCTCTCCCTGCTGGGCGAGGCGGCGGTGGCGACCGGCGCGCTGCGGCTGGCCCTCGACCATGTCGAGGAGCGGCTCTTCGCGGTGGAGGGTACGGTGCCGGCCCGCCGCTGAGCGACGGGCCGGGGGCGGAGGGGCGGGGCGGGCCGTACGGGGACCGGTCCGGTCCGACCGGTCCGGTCCGGTCCGATCCGGTCCGGTCCGGTCCGGTCCGGTCCGGTCCGTCAGGAGGCTCGGCGCTCCTCCGGCCGGTCGCTGATCTCCAGGTCGCCGGAGTCCCCGAAGGTGAGCCGGCAGGTGTCCGCGCGGTACGTCGCCACCGAGACGGCGGCGACACGGCCCGCCGCCACATAGCGCGTGGTGACCACCAGGACCGGGGCGCCGGGAAGGCGGTCCAGCTCCTTGGCGTCGTCCGCGCGCGCCGAGCCCAGCTCGACCGCGCGGTCCTGGCCGTCGAGCCCGAGCCGCTGGAGTTCGCGCAGGACGCTCCGGGCGCGGGCGGAGCCCGAGGGCGCGTCGATGGCCGACAGCTCGGGCACCGAGGCGGCCGGTACGTAGATCAGCTCGGTGGCGACGGTCTGGCCGCTGGTGACCCGGACGCGGCGGACGGTGTGCACCTCGGCGGGGGCCGTCTCCAGCAGCCGGAGCACGGCGGCGGGCGCGGGGGCGAGGACGCAGTCGCGGGGGTTCCAGGAGGCGTCCTGGTCGTCGCCGGGCCACTCGTGCCGGGGCGTGGAGACGTCCACGCCCACCCGGGGCGGCGCGACGGTCGTACCGACGCCGCGGCGGCGCTGGAGCCTGCCTTCCAGCTCCAGCTGTTCGAGCGCCTGGCGCAGCGTGGCGCGGGCGACTCCGAAGCGGGCGGCCAGTTCGCGCTCGTTGGGCAGGATCTCCCCCACCGCGAACTCGGTGTCGAGGGCCTCGGCGAGCACGTTCCTCAGATGCCAGTACTTGGGTTCCGGCACCGTCTCCAGTCGCGTGGTCCCCACCCTGATCCTCCGCAATCGCCGTTCGCCGGCGGGTTTTCCGTGCCCTTGTTTATTAAAGGTTCCTGCACTAAAAAGTGACCATAGGACGACCCACGGTGTTGGTCAAGACCAATAAGGGGCTACAGGACCGGCCGCTCGGGATCCGTTCCGCCGAGCTTGTCCGGGTTGCGCACGAGGTACACGCACCGCACCCGGCCGTCCGCGATCTCCAGCTGGAGCACGAGATCCGGTCCGTCCGCGCCGAGGACCAGGGCCGCGGGGGCCCCGTTGAACTCCATGAGGCGGACCGAGTAGCGCGCCGCGTCGGCCCCGACGGCGGCGAAGAACCGGCCCACCTTGTCGGCCCCCTCCAGGATCCGCAGGGGCGCCTTGGCCTTGCCGCCGCTGTCGCCGATCAGCCGCACGTCCGGCGCGAGCAGGGCGAGCAGCCCGTCGAGATCGCCGCCGGCCGCCGCCGCGAGGAACCGCTCGGTCACCCCGCGGCGCTCGGCCGGGTCGACGTCGTACCGCGGCCTGCGCTCCTCGACATGGCGGCGGGCCCGGCCCGCGAGCTGCCGTACGGCCGGCTCCGTCCGGTCGAGGACGGCGGCGATCTCCGCGTACGGGAAGCCGAACGCCTCCCGCAGCACGAAGACCGCGCGCTCCAGCGGCGAGAGGGACTCCAGGACGACCAGGACGGCGAGGGACACCGAGTCGGCGAGGACCGCGCGTTCGGCGGTGTCGGGCGCGACGGGCCCGTAGTCGGTGACGACCGGCTCGGGCAGCCAGGGGCCGACGTACGCCTCGCGGTGGGTGCGCGCCAGGCGCAGCCGGTCGATGGCCAGCCGGGTGGTGATCCGTACGAGATACGCGCGCGGCTCGCGGACCTCCGACGTGTCGTGGGCGCTCCAGCGCAGCCACGCCTCCTGCACGACGTCCTCGGCGTCGGCGACACCGCCGAGCATCCGGTAGGCCACCGCGGTCAGCACGGCCCGGTGCGCTTCGAACACGTCGCTGTCCACGGTGTCGGTCGTCACCCCGCCATCCCAGCCGACGGCGCCCCCGCTGTCCAGCGCAGCCCGCGCCGCTCACCCGGCGGGGCCGCGGGACGGCCGGAAAGGACAGCTGACCGGGGGCTGTTCACATGGGGTTCGCGTGATCGTTGTCGCCGGGCGTTAGGCATGGGGGGACACCCCGGCGTTCCGACCCCGCCCAGGAGGCACCTCCATGCCGCACGACCGCAGGAACCCCACCGTTCCGTCCGCCGACATCCCCGGCGCCCCGGGACGCCGCAGCGTGCTGCGCGGCTCCGTCGCCGCCTCGGCGGCGCTGGCGCTGCCCGGTGGCGCGCTGGCCGCCGCCGCGCCCGCGCAGGCGCTCTCCGGCCGGCCGCGGGCCGCCTGGGGTGTGCAGGCGGGTGATGTCACCTCCTCGTCCGGGCTGGTGTGGGTACGGTCGGACCGGCCCGCCCGGATGATCGTCGAGACGTCCGCGACCTCCTCGTTCCGCAGCTCCCGCCCCTGGCGGGGACCGCTGCTCGGCGCCGGCACGGACTTCACGGGGACGGTGCCGCTGCACGGTCTGCCGGCCGGTGAGCAGGTGCACTACCGGGTGACGCTGGCCGACCCGGACGACCCGCGCCGTACCGGTGAACCGGTGTACGGCACGTTCCGTACCGCGCCCGGCAAACGCCGCCAGGACGTGCGGTTCGTCTGGTCGGGCGACATCGCGGGACAGGGCTGGGGCATCAACCCGGACATCGGCGGCTACCGCGTGTACGACGAGATGCGCCGGCTGAACCCGGACTTCTTCCTCTCCAGCGGCGACAACATCTACGCGGACGGGCCGATCGCGTCGAGCGTGACGCTGCCCGACGGGCGGGTGTGGCGCAACATCACCACCGACGAGAAGGCGAAGGTCGCGGAGACCCTGGCCGAGTACCGGGGCAACTTCCGCTACAACCTGCTCGACGCGAACGTACGGCGCTTCAACGCCGAGGTTCCCTCGATCACCCAGTGGGACGACCACGAGGTGCGCAACAACTGGTACCCGGGCCAGATCCTGGACGACGCCCGGTACACGGAGAAGCGGATCGACGTGCTCGCCCGGCACGCGAGCCAGGCGTTCCGCGAGTACTACCCCGTTTCGACGCTGCACGCGCGCGGGGCCGACCAGCGCGTCCACCGGGTGATCAGCCACGGACCGCTGCTCGATGTGTTCGTCCTCGACATGCGGACGTACCGCAACGCCAACTCGCCGGGCCGGCAGAGCGACGACACCACCGGCATCCTGGGCGCGGAGCAGCTCGTCTGGCTGAAGCGGGAGCTGGCGAAGTCGCGCGCCGTGTGGAAGGTGATCGCCGCCGACATGCCGCTGGGGCTGGTCGTGCCGGACGGCGCGACGGACATCGAGGCCGTCGCGCAGGGCGACCCGGGCGCGCCGCTGGGCCGGGAGCTCCAGATCGCGGAGCTGCTGCGGTACATCAAGCACCGGCGGATCACCGGCACGCTGTGGCTGACGGCGGACGTCCACCACACCTCGGCGCAGCACTACTCGCCCGAGCGGGCGGCGTTCAAGGACTTCGAACCGTTCTGGGAGTTCGTCACGGGCCCGCTGGCGGCGGGGCAGTTCCCGGCCAGCGCGCTGGACGCCACGTTCGGTCCCGACCGGGTCTTCGTGAAGGCGCCCACCCGGCAGAACGTCTCCCCGCTGGAGGCGCCGCCGCTCTACGGCGAGGTGGCGATCGACGGCGGCAGTGGTGAGCTGACGGTCCGGCTGCGCGAGCAGGGCGGCACAGTGCTGTTCACGAAGGTGCTCCAGCCGGGCAGGGTCGGTCAGTAGAACCGCCGATGAGTCAATAGCCGCAGGTCAGCGCCGCGTTCGGGGTCATTGTCAGTGGTGGGCCCTACCGTCTTTCCCATGACGCGATCCGTACAGGCGCTGGCCTATTCACGTCCGTCCGCCCTGGAGAGCATCCAGGGCGGACGGCTGCTCGGACTGGAGACATCCGGTGGGCGCACCCCTCGGGGTGCCGAGGCGAGCCCCCGGTTCTTCTCGGGGTTCCTCGACTCGCCGCGGACCGCCGCCAGGGGGCTGCTGGCGGTGGCCGATGTGGCGGGCGCGCGGTACTACCGGCCGCAGCTCGGATCGTCGCTCGACCCGGTGGTGACGGGGAACGGGGACCGGCTGCGCTTCGAGTCGTTCTCCGCCTGCTGCGGGGTGTACGCGCGGCTGGACATTCTGCGCGGCGGGCTCGGCGGCGCGGAGACGGGGCACGGCACGACCAATGTGGATGTGAACAACCCGCTGCGCGAGGCCCTTTCCCGGCTGACCGGTGACGATCCGCTCCATCTGCGGGTGGGCCCGGACGAGTTGGCGGTGACGACGCTGGACGGCTCCGTGGTGGAGAAGAAGGTTCCGCTGCCCGACCGCTGGCTGCGGGGCTTCGCCGAGGCGCAGGTCGTCTCGGCCGGTTTCGATCTGCGGGCCGAGCTGACCGCCGCCGAGGCGGTGCGTTTTCTGCGGACGCTGCCGCGCGGCGCGGCCGTCGCCTCGCGCGGGGCGACCTGGGTCGTACCGGCGGGGCGGACCCTGCGGCCGACCACGCGGCCGGTGCCGGGGGCGGTCTGTCTGCCGGGCCCCGAGCGGCTGGCGGCGCTCGGCCGGGTGCTGCGGGACGCCACGGCGCTGCGGGTGTACGGGCCGGTGGCCGAGGGCGCGGCGGTGGCGAGCGCCTGGGAGGTGGTGCTGCCGGGGATGCGGCTGACGCTCACGCTGTCGCCGGACGCGGCGCGCGGGTTCTCCGGCGAGGGCGGCGTGCTGGAGGCGCTGGCCACGGAGGAGGCCGCGGCGGACGCCGAGCTGGTCTCCGTACTGCTGGCGTGGGAGCCGCGGGTCGACCCGGGCGAGCTGGCGGAACGGGCGGGGCTGCCGGTGGCGCGGGTGCGGGCGGCGCTGACCCGGCTGGGGACGGCCGGCCGGGTGGGGTACGACATCGCGGACGCGGCGTACTTCCACCGGGAGCTGCCGTACGGCGGAGACCTCGCGGAGCGGCACAATCCGCGGCTGGTCGCGGCGCGCGCCCTGGTCTCGGCGGGGGCGGTGACGCTCGACGGGGACCTGGCCTCGGTGGCCTCGGGTGAACGGCTTTACCAGGTACGGGAGTCGGCCGGGGTGCTGAGCTGTACCTGCCAGTGGTGGGCGGACTACCGGGGGCGGCGCGGCCCGTGCAAGCACGCGCTGGCCGTCCGGATGGCGCGCCGCGGGACCGCGGTGGCCCCGCGTACCGCCGCGGCCGGAGGTGCGCGATGAGTGAACTGCTGAATGCCGTACGGGCGGCGCGTACCGAGGACATCCCCGGCATCGTCAAGCCGCTGACGGCCGCCGAGCGGAAGGCGGAGCTGGCCGAGCTGAAGGCGTTCCGCGCGGAGCTGCGCGACTGGTCGTGGAAGCGGTGGCGGGAGCGGAACCGGGTGAGCCAGGCGCTGGTGGTGGCGGGGGCCGGCTGTCTCACTGGGGCGGCGGCCACGGCCGACTGGATCGGCGCCCGCGAACTGCGGGAGAACTTCCCGGTGTCCCATCCGCGGCTCCTCGACGTCCTGGGTGACCGGGATCCGCGGTGGCTCGGCGATCTGGCCCACCGGCTCGCGCGCCGTGCGGCCACCGCGGAGCTGGACTACCGGCTGATCTCGGGGCTGGTCGGGCTGTCGGGCTGCCCGGCGCCGGCCGAGGACGCCTATGTATACGGCTGGGTGGCGGCGACGCCGACGCACGGCCTGCTGCTGCCCGCGCTCCGGGCCGATCCCGGGGTGACGGCCATGGTGCCGCGGCTGTTCGAGACGGCGGAGACACCGTCTTCGCTCGGCTGGCAGTCGGACACCACCGATCCGCACCACTGGCCGACGGCGCTCACCGTCCTCGCCGAGGAAGGCGTGCTGGAGCGCCGGGTGCTGGTGGACGGCGCCGTCGCGCGGCTGCTGCGCGGGGGCGCCCCGGGGGACGCGGTGTTCTTCCTGAATCTGCTGGTCCGGCTGGAGCTGACGCCGGACGAGGAGCGGGAGCGGCTGCCGGACTGGACGGGCATGGCCGCGGACGGGATCTCGACGGTGGCCGGGCACGCGCAGGCGGTCGTCTCCCGGCTCGCGCTCGGCGGCGGGCTGCCCGCCAGGAGTCTCGCGGACGTGTCGGGCGCTCTGCTGTTCCGGCCGGAGAAGAAGCTGGTCAGGGCCCAGCTCATCCTGCTCGGCAAGGTCCTGCGCGCGGACCCGGGCGCGGTCGGCGAGCTGCTGCCCGTGATCGCCGAGACCTTCGGGCACGAGGACACCGCCCTCCAGGAGCGGGCGCTGAAGCTGGTGGCCCGTCATCTGCCGGCCGTGGACGAGGAGATACGGTCGGACCTCGCCGCGTCCGCCGGTCTGCTGGCCGTGGTGCACCGGACGCGGGCCGCCGGGATCTTCGGTGCGGAGGCGATGACGGCCGATGCCGTTCCGTACGAGGAGACCCTGCCGCCCGTGCCGCTCCCGGTGCGGGCGGAGCCGGCTCCGGCGGACGTCGCCGAGCTGGTCGCGGAGGTGGCGGCGCTGATCGGCGCCCGTGGGGGCCCGGCGTCGTTCGAACGGGCGCTGGACGGGCTGGTGCGCCACGCGTACCGGGACCGGGCGGCGCTGGCCGACGCCCTGCGGGTGGCGCTGGACGGCTGCTGGTGGCTGGAGGCCGTCCCGGAGCACGACGTGGACGGCGACTTCGCCCGGAACACCTACGGGGTCGAGGTGGTGGCCGCCTCCCTCTGCGAGCGGATCTCCGTCACGTCGCTGCGGGACGCGGGGAAGCCTGCGGCGGTCCGTCAGTCCTGCACGCACACCGTGCTGGACGGGGTGCTCGACGCGCGGCTCCGGGAAGTCGCGTATCTGGTGCGTACGCGCCCGCTGCCGTTCCTGCTCGCCACGCCGACCTGGGAGACGGGTGCGCTCGACCCGGATGTCCTGGTCGAGCGGCTGGCCGAGTACCGCCGGCTGGGCGCGGACCCGGCCCCGGCCGACTTCGCGCAGGCCCTCCTGCGGGTACGGCACGACGGGCCTCCGGAGGCGGCGCGCGCGGCGGCGGCGCTCGGCACCCCCGAGGGAGACCGGCTGGCCGCCTGGCTCACCGGCGAGAGAACGGCCCTGCCCGGACTCACCCCGACCGGGGAGGGGGCGCCGCGCGACGGGGCGGAGTTCCCGGAGCCGGACCGCCGGTGGCTGGGGTCGCTCGCGGAGCCCGGGCGCCGGTTCGCCGCGCGCCGGGCGCGACTGGCGGCGGCCCGTGAATTCCCCCCGGCCTTCCGCCTGCTGGGCCACCCCACCCAGGGGCCCGGTGCCGGCTGCTACCACTGGCAGGGAGACCGGAACGTGAACTGGACGGCGGTGCTGCCCGGGGACCGGGACGCCCTCGCCGGCTGGCTCCTGCCCGAGGTGGCGGGGTGCGCGCGGGACGACCGGCGGGGCGGGGCCTGGTGGCTGCCGCTGATAGCGGAGAGCGGCGGCCCGGCGGGCACGTCACTGCACCGGGCGGTGGCATACGGTCTCGGCTCCCGGCATCCGCAGGACCGGCTGGCGGCCGTGGACGCGCTGCTGGTGCTGGCGACACAGGGCGATCTGGACGGGCGGGCACTGGGCGAGGAGCTGGCCACGCGGGTGGCGGAGGGGGACGTCAAGCCCAACCGGCTGGCGGACGCGGCCCGTACGGCCGCCGCGACCGGCGCGTACGCCACGGTCTGGTCCGTGCTGGGCGCGGCCCTCCCGGCGCTGCTGGCCGGGGCGGCGGCCGGGCCGGGTGCGGCGCGCGCCGGGCTCGGCGAGATACTGTCCGTGGCCGCCGACTGCGCGGAGCGGTGCCGTGCGACGGCGGAGATACCCGGCCTGCCGGAACTGGCGGAGAACGGCGGCAGCTCACGGGCGGCGACCCAGGCCGTTCGGCTGCTGGCCACAGTGCGCCATGGAAGCGATCATTCCGCGCCATAAAAGATCGAAGATGGCTCAAAATGGAACATTTCCATCCTTAACCCATCAGTCACAAACCGTTCGTGATCACGCAACACCATTCCGTCAGAGTGAGGTCATGACTCATGTGACTCCCGCGAAGAGCGCCCGCCGTCCGCACCACTGGCGGCGGGACGTGGTCGAGCTGGCAGCCCTGTTCACCGCGGTGGCTGTCGCCGACGCCCTGGCGAACATGATCGCGCACGGACCCGACGGTACGTTCCTGCTGGTCGCGTCGGCCGTGGCGCTCATCGCCACGGCCATGTTCCACACCTGGTGGGCCCGCCGCCACGGCCACGCACCACCGGCCTCGGGGGCCGGGCCCGCCGGGCCCGCGCCCGTACCCCTGGTGCGGGACGGTTCCGCCCCCGGGGAGACAACCCTCTGGCGGATGCGGACCACCGTCCGGGACGAGCCCGGCAGCCTCGCCGCGCTCTGCACCGCCTTCGCCGCCCACCGGGTGGACATCCTGACCCTCCAGACCCATCCGCTGGCCGACGGCACGGTCGACGAGTTCCTGCTGCGCGCCCCCGCCGCCCTCCAGGCAAAGGACCTGACCCGCGTGGTCGCGGACGCCGGCGGCAGCGACACCTGGATCGAGCGCGCCGACGCCCACGACCTGGTGGACACCCCGACCCGGGTACTGGGCCTCGCCACCCGCACCGCCCTGGACGCCGCCGAACTCCCGCTGGCACTACGCCAGTTGCTCGGACGTTGCACCATCCACTCCCAGCCCGCAGGACCGGCCGGCGACCACCCCGCCGACGCGCCCGTCGACGGCGTGCTGGACGACACCGAGATGCGGCTGCGCGACCCCAACGGCGGCAGCATCACCGTCGAGCGCCCCTACCTCCCCTTCACCCCCACCGAGTTCGCCCGCGCCCGCGCGCTGGTCGAGCTGGACGCGCGGCTCGGCCCGCGCATCCCGCGCAGCCAGGACGTACTGACCCTCCCCGAGGGCGAGGAGATCACCGTCCGGCGCGCCGACAGCGACGACCTCGAAGCCGCCCTCGCCATGCACGGCCGCTGCTCCGACCGCACCCTCGGCCTGCGCTACCACGGCCCGGCCGCCGACGCCGACCGCTACCTCGACCACCTGCTGAGCCCCCGCTTCGGACGCACCCTCGCGGTCCAGACGGCCTCCGGCAAGCTCGTCGCCCTCGGCCATCTGCTCTGGGACGGCGACGAGACCGAGGTCGCGCTGATCGTCGAGGACGCCTGGCAGCGCCGCGGCATCGGCTCCGAACTGCTCGGCCGGCTGGTGGCACTCGCGGTCGAGGCCCGCTGCGGCAGCGTGTACGCCGTCACGCAGGCGTCCAACACAGGCATGGTCGCCACCATGCGCGACCTCGGTCTGCCGCTGGACTACCAGATCGACGAGGGCACGCTCGTCATCACGGCCCGGCTGGAAACAGTGGCGGCAAGGTCCCTCCCTTAGGGCCTGCCGGGAAACAAGCCGTCGCTTTCGGCTCCGAGGCTCGTTGCCATGGCATGGGGAGTCCGAAGGGGATCGAGGCGGTCCTGGCCGC